>NZ_JBHWUR010000043.1:0-59058 GCF_042737755.1 Streptomyces sp. NPDC059994 | reverse complement strand
CTCTCCACGAGAGCTCCCGGACCCCTGTGCGAGACCCCCACGCGCTACCGGCAGAGTGGGGGGCCGCGAAACGGCGGTCCCGGAAGACCCCGCTTCGCGATATGACGTGTCCATGGCAACCCACGCCGTCTCGGCGTGCTGCCCGGCGCGCGCAACTGAACAAGGTACGAGCAATTTCAGGGGGAATCGTTTCCATGCGATCCATACGTCCGCTGCTGGCCGCCACCGGCCTGGTGGCGGCACTCGCGCTGACGGCCACCGCGTGCGGCCCCGGCGACGACGACGCGGACAGCAAGCCGTCCGCGTCGAGCACCGCCCAGGGCAAGGGCGACCAGGGTCTTCCCGACGACGTCGCCGGCGCCCTCAAGAAGCACGGCGTCGACCTGGACAAGTGGAAGAACGGCGACTGGAAGAACTGGGACAAGTCCAAGTGGCTGCGTGACGCCAGGGACTTCGTCAACCCGGTCATCGCGGACCTGTGGAAGCCCGAGCGGATGAAGTCCGCCAAGGACCCGCAGAAGACCATGGCCGCCGGCGACGTCAACGGCGACCAGGGCATCAGCGACCCGGAGCCGCGGCCGGTCCAGGCCAAGGCCGAGAGCCTGCCGTACCACAACTACGCCGCCCCGGTCGGCAAGGTGTTCTTCGACTCCCCCGAGGGCTCCATGGTGTGCTCGGGCACCGTCGTGAAGGACCCGGCGCACCCCGGCAAGTCCAACATGGTGTGGACGGCGGGCCACTGCGTCCACGCGGGCGCCAAGGGCGGCTGGTACCGCAACATCGCCTTCGTCCCTGCCTACAACGACAAGGGCAAGTCGGCGGCGCAGCTGCGCAACGCGCAGCCGCAGGAGGTCGCCCCGTACGGCGCGTTCTGGGCCGACTGGGCCTCGACCTCGGGCGAGTGGATCACCGGTGGCGGCCCCACCGGCGGCACCGGCGCCCCGTACGACTACTCCGTGCTGCACGTGAAGCCGGAGAACGGCACCAAGTCGCTTGAGGAGACCGTCGGCAACGCGCTGACCGTCAACTTCTCGACGCCGGCCGCGCACTCGGTCTCCGCGATGGGCGCCTGGGGTTACCCGGCGGCGCCGCCGTACGACGGCCTCAAGATGTTCAAGTGCGTCGACCGCCCCGGCCGTCTCTCGGTCAGCCCCGGCACGCCCGCGATGTACCGCATCGGCTGCACGATGACCGGCGGTTCCTCCGGTGGCGGCTGGTTCATCACCGGCACCGGCGGCAAGGCGGAGCTGGTCTCCAACACCTCGATCGGCCCGGTCACTTCGGGCTGGCTGGCCGGACCCCAGCTGGGCGCCGGCGCCCAGCAGATCTTCACCCAGATGAGTCAGAAGTACGGCGGCCGGTAGGGCTGCTGACACCTGACACCTGACGACGACAAGGCCCGCCCCCTCGTACGGAGGGGGCGGGCCTTGTTCGCGTCTGCGGGCCGGTCAGTGCCCGGCCGCGCCTGCGGTCAGTGCGTCGCCGGTACGTACGGAGCGAGCTCCGCCGCCAGCACCTCGTGCACCCGCGCCTTGAGCAGCGTGCCCTCCGGGGTGTGCTCCTCGGAGATCACCTCGCCCTCGGCGTGCGCGCGCGAGACCAGCTGTCCGTGCGTGTACGGCACGAGGGCCTCGATCTCGACCTCGGGGCGCGGCAGTTCGGCGTCGATGATGCCGAGCAGCTGCTCGATGCCCATGCCCGTACGGGCGGAGACCGCGATGGAGTGCTTCTCGATCCGCAGCAGGCGCTGGAGGACCAGCGGGTCGGCCGCGTCCGCCTTGTTGATCACCACGATCTCGGGCACGTCGACCGCGCCCACCTCGCGGATCACCTCGCGCACGGCGGCCAGCTGCTCCTCCGGTGCGGGGTGCGAGCCGTCCACCACATGCAGGATCAGGTCGGAGTCGCCGACCTCCTCCATGGTGGAGCGGAACGCCTCGACCAGGTGGTGCGGCAGGTGCCGGACGAACCCGACGGTGTCGGCCAGTGTGTACAGCCGGCCGCTGGGCGTCTCTGCCCGGCGCACGGTCGGGTCGAGGGTGGCGAACAGTGCGTTCTCCACCAGGACGCCCGCGCCCGTGAGGCGGTTGAGCAGCGAGGACTTGCCGGCGTTGGTGTACCCCGCGATGGCTACCGAGGGGACCTTGTTGCGACGGCGCTCCTGGCGCTTGATCTCGCGGCCGGTCTTCATCTCCGCGATCTCCCGGCGCATCTTCGCCATCTTCTCGCGGATCCGCCGCCGGTCCGTCTCGATCTTGGTCTCACCGGGACCACGGGTGGCCATGCCGCCGCCGGACGAGCCGGAGCCGCCACCGCCCATCTGCCGGGAGAGCGACTGGCCCCAGCCGCGCAGCCTGGGCAGCATGTACTGCATCTGGGCCAGCGAGACCTGGGCCTTGCCCTCTCGGGACTTGGCGTGCTGGGCGAAGATGTCGAGGATCAGGGCGGTCCGGTCGACCACCTTGACCTTGACGATGTCTTCCAGATGGATCAGCTGGCCGGGGCTGAGCTCACCGTCGCAGACCACGGTGTCGGCGCCGGACTCCAGGACGATGTCCCGCAGCTCCAGTGCCTTGCCGGATCCGATGTAGGTGGCCGGGTCGGGCTTGTCGCGGCGCTGGTAGACGCCGTCGAGCACCAGCGCGCCCGCTGTCTCGGCGAGTGCGGCGAGCTCCGCCAGGGAGTTCTCCGCGTCCTTGAGCGTGCCCGTGGTCCAGACGCCCACCAGCACGACGCGCTCCAGGCGCAGCTGGCGGTACTCGACCTCGGTGACGTCTTCGAGTTCGGTGGAGAGGCCCGCCACGCGCCGCAGGGCGGCACGCTCGGAGCGGTCGAGCTGCTCGCCGTCCCGCTCGCCGTCGATCTCGTGGCTCCAGGCGACGTCCTCTTCCATCAGGGCATCGGCCCGAAGGCTCTCGGTGCGGTTCTTCTCCGCGAAGCTCTGCTCGTCCTGGGAAGGGGATGAAGAGGAGGTCATTGGATCCTTACGTCGTTGGAATGCGGTTACGTCGGTCACAACGCGTAATGGACCCGAAAGATTCCCGAGTGGAATCCGGCCCCGGCAGCGCCGCCGACCCGTCGATGGTCGCACGGTGCCACCGGGCCCGTCACCCCGGTTTTCCGGCGCTCGGCGGCGCCGGGGACGGGTGCCCCGGCGCCCGTGCCCCTAGGCGTGCCGGGGTGCGGCGCTGCGCCAGTCCTTGTGCCCGGGCATCGGCGGCGTCTTCGCCCCGTACAGCCAGCCCTGGAAGAACCCGGCGAGGTCGCGCCCGGCGACCTCGGACGCCAGGCCGACGAAGTCGGCGGTGGCGGCCGTCCCGTCCTCGTGGTCGCTCACCCAGCGCCGTTCCAGCTCGCGGAACCTCGCCGTGCCGATCTCCTGCCGCAGCGCGAACAGCACCAGCGCGCTCCCGTCGTAGACGACCGGCCGGAAGATGCTGATCTTCTGGCCGGGGGCGGGCGGCTTGGGGGCCGCGGGCGGCCCGCCGGCGGCGCGCCAGCCGTCGGACTGGCGGTAGGCCTCGCGCATCCGCGTCTCCATCGGCCGCTTGCCGTGCTCCTGCGCGTACAGCGCCTCGTACCAGGTGGCGTGCCCCTCGTTGATCCAGAGGTCGGACCACGCGCGCGGGGAGACGCTGTCGCCGAACCAGTGGTGCGCCAGCTCGTGCACCATCACCGAGTCCACGTACCACTCGGGGTACCCGGCGCGCAGGAACAGCGCCCGCTCGAAGAGCGACAGTGTCTGGGTCTCCAGCTCGAACCCGGTGTCCGCGTCGGCGATCAGGACGCCGTACGTCTCGAACGGGTACGGCCCGACCTGTTTCTCCATCCACGCGATCTCGGCCGGCGTCTTCCTCAGCCAGCGCTCCAGCTGCTGCCGGTCGGCCACCGGGACGACATCGCGCACGGGCAGCCCGTGCGGCCCCTGGCGGCGCACCACGGCCGAGCGGCCGATGGAGACCTGGGCGAGCTCGGTCGCCATCGGGTGCTCGGTGCGGTACGTGGAGACGGCCCGGCCGCCCGCCCGCGTCCGGCCGGTCTCCAGCCCGTTGGCGACGACCGTGTACTCCTTGGGGGCGTCCACCCGGAAGGTGAACATCGCCTTGTCGGAGGGGTGGTCGTTGCACGGGAACACGCGGTGCGCGGCGTCGGCCTGGTTGGCCATCACCAGGCCGTCGGTGGTGCGCACCCAGCCGCCGTCCTCGGCACCGCGCGGGTCGCTGGTGTGCCGGACGGTGATCCGCAGCCTCTGTCCTCCGTACACCCGGTGGCGCGGGGTGATCACCAGATCCTCGTCGGCGCTCGCGAACTCGGCCTGCTCCCCGTTCACTTCGACGGCGTGGACGGTGCCGTGCGCGAAGTCCAGGTTGATCCGGTCGAGCCAGCCGGTGGCGCGGGCATCGATGGTGGTGACGGCCTCAAGCGGCTTGCTGTTGTCGCCCTGATAGGTGAATCCGATGTCGTACGAGAGGACGTCGTACCCGGGGTTGCCCAGACGCGGGAAGAGCGGATCGCCGATTCCGGCCGGGGCGGGCGGCGGAACGGCGGCCAGGACACAGGCGGCTGCGGTGGCCAGCAGAGCGGCACGCACACGGCGCGAGGAGAGCAGCATGCCCTACTGCTACCAGCACACCGTGCGAGGGCGGGGCCGACGCGCACCACCCCCACCCGAACGAGCGTCGGCCCGTCGGTTCAGCCGGCCGCGGCCGGGTGCTGCGCGCGGGTCACGTCGTACACCCCCGGCACATCGCGCATCACGCGCATCAGGGCGGGCAGCTCGGCGGCATCGGCCAGTTGGAGCGTGTAGGTGTGCCGCACACGCTGCTCGCTGGGCGGCTCGACGGTGGCGGAGACGATCGCGGCGCCCGCCGTGGCGATGGCCTCGGTGACGTCGGCGAGCAGGCGCGGGCGCCCGAACGCCTCGGCGACCAGCGTGACCCGGCAGGCGGCGGTGTCACCCCAGCGCACCCCGACCCTGGCCCGCCCGAGCGCCGTCATACGGGCCACCGCCGGACACTCCTCGCGGTGGACGGTCACGGCGCCGCCGCGCACCGCGAAGCCGGTGACCGCGTCCGGCGGGACCGGCGTACAGCACCCCGCGAGCCGTACCGTCGCGTCCGGCAGGTCGGTGACGGCGTTGGCGGCACTGCGCCGGTCGGTGGTGAAGGTGACCTGCGGGCGGGGCGCGGCCGCCGGGATCTTGACCCCTTCGGGGTGGTCGGCGAGCCAGCCGGTGATGGCGATCCGCGCGGCCGGGGTCCTGGCGTGGTCGAGCCAGTCCGGGGACGGCCCGGAGGCGGCGTCCTGGGCGAGCAGCAGCTGCACGGTGTCGCCGTCGCTGAGCACCGTACTGAGCGTCGCCAGACGGCCGTTGACGCGCGCTCCGATGCAGCGGTGGGCGGCCTCGCCGTACTGGCCGTACGCGGCGTCCACACAGCTCGCTCCGGCCGGCAGGCCCAGGGTGCGGCCGTCGGCGCCGAAAACGGTGATCTCGCGGTCCTGCGCCAGTTCCTCCCGTAGGGAGGACCAGAAGGTGTCGGGGTCCGGCGCGTTCTGCTGCCAGTCCAGGAGACGGGAGAGCCAGCCGGGCCGGGTGGGGTCCTCGCGCTCGTCGGCCGCCGGGTCGGCGCCGTCGCCGGGCCCGCCCCCGGCGTACGGATTCCCGAGGGCGATGACGCCGGCCTCGGCGACCTTGTGCATCTGGTGGGTGCGGATGAGGACTTCGGCCACCGCGCCGTCGGAGCTCGCCACCGCCGTGTGCAGCGACTGGTACAGGTTGAACTTGGGAGCGGCGATGAAGTCCTTGAACTCGGAGATCACCGGGGTGAAGCAGGTGTGCAGTTCACCGAGGACGGCGTAGCAGTCGGCGTCCTCGGCGACCAGGACGAGCAGCCGGCCGAGGTCCGTGCCGCGCAGCTCTCCGCGTTTGAGCTGGACACGGTGGACGGAGACGAAGTGCCGTGGCCGGATGAGTACTTCGGCGCTGATGCCGGCCTCGCGCAGCACGGCCCTGACGCCGTCCGCGATGGCGGTCAACGGGTCCTCGGAGCCCGAGTGGGCCGCGATCAGGGCACGGGTGTGCTCGTACTCCTCGGGATGGAGGATGGCGAAAACCAGATCCTCCAGTTCGGTCTTGAGGGCCTGCACCCCCAGCCGTTCTGCCAGCGGAATCAGCACGTCACGGGTGACTTTGGCGATCCTCGCCTGCTTCTCCGGGCGCATCACGCCCAGGGTGCGCATGTTGTGCAGCCGGTCCGCGAGTTTGATCGACATCACGCGTACGTCGTTGCCGGTGGCGACGAGCATCTTGCGGAAGGTCTCGGGCTCGGCCGCCGCGCCGTAGTCGACCTTCTCCAACTTGGTGACGCCGTCCACCAGATAGGTGACTCCCTCACCGAACTCCGCCCGCACCTGATCGAGCGTCACCTCGGTGTCCTCGACGGTGTCGTGCAGCAGCGAGGCCGTCAACGTGGTGGTCTCGGCGCCCAGTTCGGCGAGGATGAGGGTGACGGCCAGCGGATGCGTGATGTACGGCTCGCCGCTCTTGCGGAACTGGCCCCGGTGGGACGTTTCCGCGAGTACGTACGCGCGCCGCAGCACCGCCAGGTCGGCGTCGGGGTGATGGGCCCGGTGCGCCTCGGCGACGTGCCCGATGGCGTCGGGCAGCCGGTCGCGCGACGTGGGGCCCAGCAGGGCGGCCCGGCCCAGCCTGCGGAGGTCGATCCTGGGAAGTCCGCGTCGGCGACTCTGCGCGTCAGGATTCGTGGCCTCTGCACTCATGGGGCACCTCCGGCAGCATCGACCGGCGGTGGAAAGGCAGGCGTGCCCTCCGGGCCGGTGCTTGATGCTACCGACCCCACCACGTGGCGCAGTCCGGCTCTCGCTCAGCGTGAACCGGATCACCCATTCGAGCGAAGGTTCAGGCCACGGCCGTTTCAACCGTTTCGAGGAGCGCCGGGTCGATCACGCCTTCGGCGACGATCACGGCGGGGCCGGTCATCTCGATCTCGCCATCGGGGAACTCCGTGATCACCAGAGTCCCGCCCGGGAGGTCCACCGTGTACGTCACGGGGGCGCCGGTGACGGCGGGGTCCGCGCCGTCCCTGCGCGCCGCCGCCACGGCGACCGCGCACGCGCCCGTGCCGCAGGAGCGGGTCTCGCCGGAGCCGCGCTCGTACACCCGCATCGCCACGTGGCCGGGGCCCCGGTCGACGACGAACTCGACGTTCACACCCTCCGGGTAGACGGCGGCCGGGCTGTACGGCGGCACCGAGCGCAGTTCTCCCGCGTGGGCCAGGTCCTCGACGAAGGCGACCGCGTGCGGGTTGCCCATGTTGACGTTGCGGGCGGGCCAGCTGCGTCCCTCGACCGCGACCGTGACGCCCTCTTCCGGCAGCACGGCGCGGCCCATGGAGACCGTGATGTCGCCGCCCTTGGAGATGTGTGCCTTCTTGACCCCGCCCCGGGTGGCGATCGCCAGGTCGCCCTCCTCGACGAGCCCGGCGCGCTGGAGGTACCCGGCGAAGACGCGCACGCCGTTGCCGCACATCTCGGCGATCGAGCCGTCCGAGTTGCGGTAGTCCATGAACCACTCGGCCTCGCCGGCCATGGTCTTCGCCTCGGGGTGCGCTGCGCTGCGCACGACGTGGAGCAGCCCGTCGCCGCCGATGCCGGCCCGGCGGTCGCAGAGGCGGGCGACGGTGGAGGCGGGCAGGTCGACGGCGTTGTCCGGGTCGGGGAGGATCACGAAGTCGTTCTCGGTCCCGTGGCCCTTGAGGAAGGTGAGCGGCGAGGTGTTGTTCACGCCGTCAATCGTACGGGTGCCCACTGACAACGGGCCGGGACGCTCCGGGACGACGTGTCCAGGGCGGGGGGGGCGGGGTCGTGGGTCCCCGGGCGGGGGTGGGCGGGGTCGACGGGTTCTCGTCGGAGTCGGCGGGCACCGGACTCCGCCGGCCCACGCCGACCCGCGGCGCTCAGCGCAGCCGGGCGACGCGCCAGACGGCCAGTGCCACCGCCGCGGCCAGGCCGCCCACGTACAGCCCGATCACCCGCCAGTCGGGGCGCTCGCCCGATCCGCGCGCGGGCAGCCCCGGCCACGTGTAGCCGACCCGGCGGGCGGCCATCATGCCCCAGCCGGCGGCGCAGCAGCTGATCAGGAGGCCGAGCATGGCCACGACCGGGCCGCCGTCGCCGAACTCGAAGGCGAGCGGGAAGGCGAACATCAGCGAGCCCATGGCCGCGAGCATCACGATCGGCGCGAGCTGCCAGATCCGCAGCCTGCGCTGCGGGCGGATCTCGACCTCGACCTCGCCGCCCTCGGCGAGCACACTGTCGTCCTGCGGTCCGTCGGGGGTGAGTCCGACGGCTCCCGGCACGGCCGGGCCCAGGGCACCGACGACCAGCTCCGCGGGGCTCGGCTCCGGGGCGTCGCGGTGGGCGGGCTCCCGTCCGGCGTCGCTCACGTCCGGCCCTTCCGACACTGCCGTCACTTCCGAAGGACCCGGTTGCGCGGGCTCGTCCCGCGTTCCGTGCTCTCTGTCGCGAGGGCCGGCCTCCATCGCCACGCGCCCTCCCAACTCGGACTCCACTGGTCGATCGAGGTCGATGATGGCACGCGCGCGGGTGCCGGAATGACCGGCGGTGCGTCCCGATGCCATCACGTGATCAGGCTGTGACCGCTCGTTCGACCAACGCCAGCGCCTGCCCCGGGAGTTCCCCTCGGTGCTCGACAGCACCGCTCAGCCAGTGCACGCGCGGGTCCCGGCGGAACCAGGAGTCCTGGCGGCGCGCGAAGCGCTTGGTGGCGCGGACGGTCTCGGCGCGCGCCTCGTCCTCGGTGCACTCCCCCGCGAGCGCCGTGAGCACCTGCTGGTAGCCCAACGCGCGCGATGCGGTACGCCCCTCCCGCAGCCCGTGGGCCTCCAGCGCGCGCACCTCGTCCACCAGGCCCGCCTCCCACATCCGGTCGACCCGGACGGCGATCCGCTCGTCGAGCTCGGGACGGCCGACGTCGACGCCGATCTGCACGGTGTCGTACACGGAGTCGTGGCCGGGCAGGTTGGCCGTGAACGGCTTGCCGGTGATCTCGATGACCTCCAGGGCCCGCACGATCCTGCGGCCGTTGCTGGGCAGGATCGCGCGCGCCGCCCCGGGGTCGGCCTCGGCCAGGAGCCGGTGGAGCGCGCCGGGCCCGTCCTGCTCCAGCTCGCGCTCCAGACGCGCGCGTACCTCGGGATCGGTGCCGGGGAAGTCGAGCACGTCGATCGCGCCGCGCACATAGAGGCCGGAGCCGCCGACGAGGACCGGCGTGCGGCCCTCGGCGAGCAGCCGGTCGATCTCGGCGCGGGCGAGCTTCTGGTACTCGGCGACGCTGGCGGGCTCGGTCACGTCCCAGATGTCCAGGAGGTGGTGGGGCACTCCGCCGCGCTCGTCGAGTGTCAGCTTGGCGGTGCCGATGTCCATCCCCCGGTAGAGCTGCATCGAGTCGGCGTTGACGACCTCGCCGCCGAGCTGCTGGGCCAGGAAGACACCCAGATCGGACTTTCCGGCCGCTGTGGGGCCGACGACGGCGATGACCCGCGGTGCGGGAGCTGCAGTTCTCACTGTCACAGTCTCGCAAACCTCGGCCACCGTCCCCGAACGAGCTACGTGACGGGGCGCATGCGGGTTCGTTTTCTGTTGCGAGGTTCCGACCGCCGGTTTGCCGAGCCGGTACCCCCGGGCGACGCAATGAGGCGTCCGGGTGGGGCGGGATTTCGCCCACACGAGTACGCTATGGAGTAGATATGGGTGTTTTTTCAAGGTTTCGCCGTAAGGCCGATGAGGCTGTAGCGGAGTCAACCGAGGAGGCGAAGTCCGCCACCCTGACGGCCGATGGGGAGGCCGCGGAGGGCGAGCCGGAGACCGCCGCCACGGAGGGTTCCGAGCCTGCCGCGGAGGCCACGGCGGAGGAGTCCGCCGAAGCGGCGGCCGCCGAGGGCGTGGAGATTCCCAAGCAGCAGTCGGCGGAGGAAGCGGCGGACAACGAGGCGGGCGAGAGCGCCCGGAAGTGACGCGGCGTATGCGCGCAATTCGTACGGTCCCCTGATCGAGGGCGTGCAGTTCCCGAGATGAGGACAGAGGGAAAACAGAGGGAAAGGTGACCACATGGGCTTCTTGGAGAGCCTGAAGGACAAACTGGCCCCCGCCAAGAACAAGGTGTCCGACTTCGCACAGCAGCACGAGGCAAAGATCGGACAGGGGCTGGACAAGGTCGCCAGGACCGTCGACGAAAAGACCAAGGGCAAGTACAGCGACAAGATCCAAACGGGTACGGGGAAGGCCAAGGACGCCCTGGACCGGATCTCGCACAAGGACGACGGCGGCACCCCGCCCCCGACGGCCTGATCACCTCGGGGACGGCCGTGGAGCACTCAAGCTCCACGGCCGTCCCCGTGTGGTGTCGCGGCCCCGTGCGCCGCCTGGCACGCGCCGCTCCGCAGGCGGCCCGGGCCGGGATCCGGCGTCGCTCAGGACCAGACGGCGACGAAGTACCCCACGCCGTACGGCGCGTCCTCGTACAGCAGCCGACCCGCCAGGCCCGCCCCCTCGGCAGCGCCCGCCAGCACCTGCCAGGGTGCCCGGCCGGCCGCCTTGAGTTCGTACGCGAGCTCCGCGTCCAGCTCCAGCAACGCGCGCGTGTCGGCGGCGCCCAGCGCGCTCGCCACGCCCTCGTCGAAGACGGTGGCGCGCTCGTCGAGGTAGCCGGGGGACTTGAGGGTGCGGCAGGCGCTGCCGTCGCCCATCACCAGGAGAGCGACGCGGTCGGCCCTGGCGCCCAGGCCCCGCCCCGCGTCGGCGCAGCGTGCGGCCTCCAGCGGCTCGCCCACTCCCAGCCCCTCGACCGGGGCGTCCGACCAGCCGGACCGTTCCAGCAGCCACGCGCCGACGGCGAGCGAGGGCGGCAGCTCTCGCTCCTCGCGCGCGTCACCGTCGGCCGGCGCCGGGCCGAGCCGTACGCGAAGGTCCACGCCGAAGCCCGCGAAGGACCCGGGCGCGCCCTGGGGGTGCGGGCCGCGCGCCGTCTGGTCGGCGGGGCCGACCACGACGAGCAGATCGGGCCGGGAGGCGGCCAGCAGCCCCACGGCGTCGGCGCAGGCGTCCCGCGCGGCATCGAGCTCCGGCGCGGCGCCGGAGGCGACCGCGGGCACCAGTAGCGGCGGACAGGGGCAGACGGCGGCGGCTACGAGCATGATCCGCAGCGTAGTGGGTGCGCCCGGCTTCGGCCCGGCACGGGCGCCACGAACCGGCCACGCGCGCGTGAGCGGAGCGAAGGCGATCCGGGCGGCGGCGCGCTTGGCGATGAACCGGCCACGCGCGCGTGAGCTGAGCCCGTACGGGCAATCCACCCGCGTTGTGAGCCGGAACCCGCCACGCGCGCGTCGACGGGCCACCCGCGAGTGGCTTCGTCCACGCACGCGTGGAGGGACTTCAGACGACGCTGCATCCGCCCGTCGCGGCCGGCAGCGGCTCGGGGACGCCGATCTTCGGCAGGCCGAGCAGCACCCCGGCGGGCTGTGCCGGGGCCGCGTTGCGCTTCTCCCAGGCGTCGCCCGCGCGGGTGCGGCGCACGGCGCTCGTCGGGCCCTCGGCCAGCAGGTGGTGCGGGGCGGCGTAGGTGATCTCGACGGTCACCACGTCGCCGGGGCGCACGTCCTGCTCCGGCTTGGTGAAGTGCACCAGGCGGTTGTCGGGGGCGCGGCCGGAGAGCCGGTGCGTGCTGCCGTCCTTGCGGCCCTCGCCCTCGGCGACCATGACCTCCAAGGTACGGCCGACCTGCTTCTTGTTCTCCTCCCAGGAGATCTCCTCCTGGAGGGCCACCAGACGCTCGTAGCGCGCCTGCACGACCTTCTTGGGGATCTGTCCCTCCATGGTCGCGGCGGGGGTGCCGGGGCGCTTGGAGTACTGGAAGGTGAAGGCGTTCGCGAAGCGGGCCTCGCGGACCGCGTGCATGGTCTGCTCGAAGTCCTCCTCGGTCTCGCCCGGGAAGCCCACGATGATGTCGGTGGAGATGGCCGCGTGCGGAATGGCGGCGCGGACCTTCTCGATGATCCCGAGGAAACGCTCCTGCCGGTACGAGCGGCGCATCGCCTTCAGGACGGTGTCCGAGCCGGACTGCATCGGCATGTGGAGCTGCGGCATCACGTTCGGGGTCTCGGCCATCGCCGCGATCACGTCGTCCGTGAAGTCGCGCGGGTGCGGCGAGGTGAAGCGGACCCGCTCCAGGCCCTCGATCTTGCCGCAGGCGCGCAGCAGCTTGGAGAAGGCCTCGCGGTCCCCGATGTCCGAGCCGTACGCGTTGACGTTCTGGCCGAGCAGGGTGATCTCGGAGACACCCTCGGCGACCAGCGCCTCGACCTCGGCGAGGATGTCGCCGGGGCGGCGGTCCTTCTCCTTGCCGCGCAGCGCGGGGACGATGCAGAAGGTGCAGGTGTTGTTGCAGCCGACCGAGATGGAGACCCAGGCCGCGTAGGCGGACTCGCGCCGGGTCGGCAGCGTCGAGGGGAACGCCTCCAGCGACTCGGCGATCTCGACCTGCGCCTCTTCCTGGATGCGGGCGCGCTCAAGGAGCACCGGCAGCTTGCCGATGTTGTGCGTGCCGAAGACGACGTCCACCCAGGGCGCCCGCTGGACGATGGTGTCGCGGTCCTTCTGGGCCAGACAGCCGCCGACGGCGATCTGCATCCCGGGCCGCTTCGTCTTCATCGGGGCGAGGCGGCCGAGATTGCCGTACAGCTTGTTGTCGGCGTTCTCGCGCACCGCGCAGGTGTTGAAGACGACGACGTCGGCGTCACCGTCGCTGCCCTCGGGCGCGCGTACGTAGCCCGCGCCCTCCAGGAGGCCGGACAGCCGCTCGGAGTCGTGCACGTTCATCTGGCACCCGTAGGTGCGCACCTCGTACGTTTTCAAACCCTCTACCTCGCTCATCTCGTACACCAGGGTACGAGGTCGTACCGGCACGCCGCCCCGCCTTCCCCCGACCCCGGGCCTGGCCATCACGGGGAGTGAGCTGGCAGGATCGCGCCATGCTCCAGGCCCTCCCCCGTGTCAGCCGCCGTCGTGCCCTCCAGGGGGCGGTCGCGGCGCTGGTGGTGTTCGGGCTGCTGCTGTGGTGGCTGCCGCCGCTGGGGGCCTCGCGGCCGTCGGGGACGATCACGTTCAGTACGGGTGTGCGGACCGGGGTGTACCAGCGGTACGGCGAGCTGCTGGAGCGGGCGCTGGCCGACGATCTGCCCGAGGTGGACGTCCGGCTCCAGACCAGCGAGGGCTCGCAGCAGAACCTGAAGCGGGTGGCCACCGGGCAGGCCGACTTCACCATCGCGACCGCCGACGCGGTGGCCAAATACCTCCGCGACGACTCCGTCGGGGCCGACCGCCTGCGCGGCTGCGCCCGCCTCTACGACGACTACGTCCAGCTCGTCGTGCCCCGCGACTCGTCGGTGCGTACGACGGCGGACCTGCGCTCCAAGCGCGTCGGCATAGGCCAGCCCGGGTCGGGGGTGCGGCTGCTCGCGGAGCGGCTGATGACCGCCGCCAAGCTGGATCCGGCGCATGACATCACTCCGGTGTCGGCGGGCATCGACACCATGCCGGAGCTGCTGCGGACCGGGAAGATCGACGCGTTCTTCTGGTCGGGCGGGCTGCCCACCACAGCGGTGCTGCGGCTGTCCGAGCAGGACCAGATCCGCCTGGTGCCGCTGGGCGACCTGGTCACCGCGCTGCACCGAGAGGACGGGCTCACCGGTTTCTACCGGGCGGCGACCATGCCCGCCGACGCCTATCCGCAGGCGCAGCGGGGCGTCGCCGTACCGACGATCGCGGTGGCGAACCTGCTGGTCACCACGGACCGTACGGACCGGGGCCTGACCGAGGAGTTCACCCATACCGTGATCCGCAGCCGGGACGCCATCGGCCGCGAGGTGCACGCCGCGCAGCTGGTGGATCTGCGCACCGCGATCTACACGGAGCCGCTGCCGCTGCACGACGGCGCGCGCCGCTACTACCTCTCGACCAAGCCCTGACCGGGGGCACCGGCAGCCGGCCGACCCGCCTCAGCCGGGCTCTCCCGGGGCCGTAAGAACCCCTCAGCCCGTCGGCGAGGTGCGCGGCACCCTGAGCGTCACCCGCAGGCCGTGCGGCTCGTGGTGGGCGTATGTGATGGTGCCGTCGCCCGCAGCGAGCAGGATCCGCGAGATGGACAGGCCCAGGCCCGATCCCTTGATGTTCTGGTGCCGGCCCGAGCGCCAGAACCGGTCCCCGATCCGGCTCAGTTCGTCGTCGGTCAGGCCGGGTCCGCGATCGGTGACGGTGATCTTCGAGTAATCGCCGTCAGCGGCGACGGCGACCGTGACCTCCTCACCCTCCGGAGTGAACTTCAGTGCGTTGTCGATGACGGCGTCCAGGGCGCTGGAGAGCGCCACGGGGTCCACCCAGGCGGTGACGGCGGCCCGCTGCTCGGTGAGCCGCACGCCCTTGTCCTCGGCGAGCGGGCGCCAGGCCTCCACCCGCTCGCCCGCCAGCGCGCCGATGTCGGTGAGATGGAGGTCCGCCTCGGCGTGCTCGGCCAGCGCCAGGCCCAGCAGGTCGTCGAGCACCTGGGCCAGGCGCTTGCCCTCGGCGCGCACCGAGGCGATCTCCTCGTTCCCTTCGGGCAGTTCGAGCGCGAGGAGTTCGATGCGCAACAGCAGGGCGGAGAGCGGGTTGCGCAACTGGTGGGAGGCATCGGCGACGAAGGCGCGCTGCTGGTCCAGCACGTCCTCGACGTTGTCCGCCATCTCGTTGAACGACCGGGCCAGCCTTCTTAGTTCCGGGGGTCCGCCGGCGACCGCGACGCGTGACTTCATGCGCCCGGTCGCTATGTCGTGGGTGGCCGCGTCCAGGACGCGTACGGGCCGCAGCACCCAGCTGGTGAGCCGGAAGGCCGCACCGACCGCGAGCAGCATCGCCGCCACCTCGCCCGCCGCGATCAGCAGCCAGCCGCGCAGTGCCCGCGACCGCATGTGCCCGGTGGGCGAGTCGGTGACCACCACGGCGATCACATCGCCCTCGCGCACCACCGGGGAGGCCACCACGAGCCGTCCGCGCTGCCAGGGCCAGACCTGGGGCGGATCGTGGCTCCTGCGGCCCGCCAGCGCCTCCTGGAAGGCGTCACCGCCCTTGCTGTCGTCGGGCACGGCCCAGCCCCTGGGGGCGCTCGCCATGGCGACGCCGTTGCGGAAGAAGACGCCCGCGCGGATCCCGTACAGCTCGTGGTAGCGGGCGAGTTCCTCCTCCAGGGTGGCCAGGCGCTCTTTGCTGCTGGTGTCCTTGTCGTCGGCGGCGGTGACGAACTGGGCGAGCGCCGCGAAGCGCGCGGTGTCGTCGATGCGGTCGACGACGACCTTCTGCTGCTGGGCGGAGGCGACGCTGATCGCGAGCGGGAAGCCCAGCGCCATCAGGACGAGGGCGAGCAGGAAGATCAGCAGCGGCAGGAGTCGCGTACGCACCGGGTGTGTCGGGCCTTACAGCGCGGCCGGGGCGACGAGCCGGTAGCCGACGCCGCGCACGGTCTCGATCAGGGCCGGCATCCGCAGCTTGGAGCGCAGGGACGCGACGTGCACTTCGAGAGTGCGCCCCGTGCCCTCCCAACTGGTACGCCACACCTCGCTGATGATCTGCTCGCGCCGGAAGACCACCCCGGGCCGCTGGGCGAGCAGCGCGAGCAGGTCGAACTCCTTGCGGGTGAGCTGGACGCACTCGCCGTCGACGCTGACCCTGCGGGTGGGCAGCTCGATCTGGACGCGCCCCAGTCGCAGGGCGACCGCCGGGATCGCGCCGCTGTCCTCGCCCGTGGTGGTGCGGCGGCTGACCGCGTGGATGCGCGCCAGCAGTTCGCCGGTGTCGTAGGGCTTGACCACGTAGTCGTCGGCGCCGAGGTTCAGGCCGTGGATGCGCGAGCGCACGTCCGCGCGCGCGGTGACCATGATCACCGGGATGGCGGTGCGCTTGCGGATCTTCCCGCAGACCTCGTAGCCGTCCTGGTCGGGCAGTCCGAGGTCGAGCAGGACGACTCCGAAGGGCTCCTTCGGGGCGCGGTCGTCGGGCAGCAGCGCCCGCAGCGCCTCCTCGCCGTTGCGCGCGTGCACCACGGCGAAGCCGTGCTTGGCGAGCACGGCGGACAGGGCCGCGGCGACATGGTCGTCGTCCTCGACGAGCAGCAGTCTCATCGTCCCCCCATCCGTAGTCGTCGCCAGGCATGTACTCCCGCATCCACGCCCATGCCGACGGTGTGCGTCAAGAGGGCACGCACCGGAGCGCGGCTTCCGTTACGCAGCCGGTATTGCACTGCGCGCCCCCTTAACGGAGAGTGCCACTCCGCTACCGGATCGTGATGCTCAATTTCCGCTCAGATGTAATGACGCTGGTCGTAGCGGCGCACTACGTTCCTCCCCAACCGAGGAAGAGCGGAGCTGGAAGCCGATGAGCGGAGTATCAGTGACCAAGGACGCCGAGGACGCGGCACCCGCGTCGGGCGACCTGGTCGTGCTGAACAACGTCAACAAGCACTTCGGCGCGCTGCACGTGCTCCAGGACATCGATCTGACGATCGCGCGCGGCGAGGTCGTGGTCGTGATCGGACCGTCGGGGTCCGGAAAGTCCACGCTGTGCCGCACCATCAACCGCCTGGAGACGATCGACTCCGGGGCGATAACGATCGACGGGAAGCCGCTGCCGCAGGAGGGCCGCGAACTGGCCCGGCTCCGCGCCGACGTCGGCATGGTCTTCCAGTCGTTCAACCTCTTCGCGCACAAGACCGTGCTGGAGAACGTCATGCTGGGCCAGACCAAGGTCCGCAGGACGGAGAAGAAGCAGGCCGAGGAGAAGGGCCGCGCCCTGCTCGACCGGGTGGGCGTGGGCACCCAGGCCGACAAGTACCCCGCGCAGCTGTCCGGCGGACAGCAGCAACGCGTCGCCATCGCACGCGCGTTGGCGATGGACCCGAAGGTCATGCTCTTCGACGAGCCCACCTCGGCGCTCGACCCGGAGATGATCAACGAGGTCCTGGAAGTCATGCAGCAGCTGGCGCGCGACGGCATGACCATGATCGTCGTCACCCATGAGATGGGCTTCGCCCGCTCCGCCGCCAACCGCGTCGTCTTCATGGCCGACGGAAAGATCGTCGAAGAGGCCACGCCCGACCAGTTCTTCAGCAACCCGCGCAGCGACCGGGCCAAGGACTTCCTGTCGAAGATCCTTCACCACTGAGGCTCCCCCGCGGACCCGGAGCGGCTGCCCGAGTGCGGCTCCTCCCCCACCGGCGCCACCGGCCGGCGGCCCCCACATCTGAGCGATTCAAGCGATACGAGGGATGTTCACATGAAGCTCCGCCAGTCCGCCGCCTTCGCGGCGATCGCTGTGCTCGCGCTGACCGCGACCGCCTGCGGCGGCAAGTCCGGTTCCGCGGGCGACAAGCAGGCCGCCAAGCCCGGCCAGTCGGGCGCCCCGCAGCTGCCCACGTACACCGTCGCCAAGGACGTCACCCTCGACTCCCCCGCCTTCAAGGCCGCCAAGGCCCGCGGCAAGCTGGTCATCGGCTCCAAGGCCGACCAGCCCTACCTCGGCTTCGAGGACCAGTCGACCAAGGTGCGCTCCGGCTTCGACGTCGAGATCGCCAAGATGATCGCCGCCGACCTGGGCTTCACCGACCAGCAGATCCAGTGGAAGACCGTCGACTCCGGCATCCGTGAGACCGCGATCTCCAAGGGCCAGGTCGACTACTACGTAGGCACCTACACGATCAACGACAAGCGCAAGAAGCTGGTCGGCTTCGCGGGCCCGTACTACAAGGCCGGCGCCGACCTGCTGGTCCGCAAGGACGAGACCGCGATCACCGACAAGAACACGGTCAAGGGCAAGAAGGTCTGCTCGATCGTCGGCTCCACCCCGCTCCAGGAGATCAAGAAGCCGGAGTACGGCGCGAAGGTCGTCGAGCTCGCCAAGTACTCCGACTGCGTGCAGCAGCTGCTGACCAAGCAGGTCGACGCGGTCACCACCGACGACTCGATCCTCAAGGGCTACGCGGCCGCCAACCCCGGCAAGCTCAAGGTCACCGGTCACCCGTTCACGCAGGAGCCGTACGGCGTCGGCATGAGCAAGGACGACAAGGCGCTGCGCGACTTCGTCAACGACTCGATCGAGAAGCACGTCAAGGACGGCACCTACAAGAAGATCTACGAGGCGACCCTCGGTCTGTCGGGCGCCAAGTACGTCGACCCGCCGGCCGTCCAGCGCTACTGATCCGGTCGCACCCCTACGGGTGTCACCGAGACGGCACGGTTGACCGCGCCGACGCCGAC
Source organism: Streptomyces sp. NPDC059994 (assembly GCF_042737755.1). Lineage (NCBI taxonomy): Bacteria > Bacillati > Actinomycetota > Actinomycetes > Kitasatosporales > Streptomycetaceae > Streptomyces > Streptomyces sp. NPDC059994. The sequence goes on along the minus strand of NZ_JBHWUR010000043.1, from coordinate 40,681 downwards.
CCGGCCGGCTGAGCCGCCCTCCACGCGCGCGTGGAGGGCGCTCCCGGCCCTGCCCGCCCAGCCGCCCGCCGACGCGGAGACCTCATGAACGTACTGCTCGACAACTTCTCGGAATTCCGTGACGGCTTCATAGGAACCGTGGAGATCACCGCCGTCAGTTCGGTCATCGCCCTGGTCCTCGGGCTGCTGCTGGCCGGATTCCGGGTCTCGCCGGTGCCGCCGCTGCGCTTCTTCGGTACCGCCTGGGTGACGCTGCTGCGCAACACCCCGCTGACCCTGCTGTTCCTCGCCTTCTTCTTCGTCGTCCCGGAGATCTTCTTCCCCGGGATGAGCCCCTTCCTGCTCGGCTCGCTCGCCCTCGGCTTCTACACCGCCTCCTTCGTGTGCGAGACCGTCAGGTCCGGCATCAACACCGTGCCGCTGGGCCAGGCCGAGGCCGCCCGCTCGATCGGCATGTCGTTCACACAGACCCTGCGCCTGATCGTCCTGCCGCAGGCCACCCGGACCGTCATCCCGCCGCTGAGCTCGATCTTCATCGCGCTCACCAAGAACTCGGCGATCGCCGGCGCCTTCAGCGTCACCGAACTCTTCGGCTGGCAGAAGCTGATGAGCGACGAGGGCTACGACATCGTCCCCGTCTTCGTCTGGGTCGCACTGGGCTACCTGGTCGTCACCTTCTTCATCAGCGGCGCCTTCCGCCTGCTGGAGAGCCGTATGGAGGTCGCCCGATGAGCGCCAGCGTTCTCTACGACGCCCCGGGCCCCAAGGCCGTCGTACGCAACCGGATCTACGCCGTCCTCGGCTCGCTCGCCATCCTCGCGCTGCTCGCCCTGAGCATCGTGCGGCTGTCGGACAAGGGCCACCTCGCCCCCGAGATGTGGGACATCTTCAACTACTCGGGCATCCGGGAGAACATCGCCGACGGTGTCGTCGCCACCCTCAAGGCCTTCGGCCTGGCGGCGGTCGGCTCGCTGGTCCTCGGCGTGCTCCTGGCGGTCGCCCGGCTCTCCGACCACAAGCCGGTCCGCTGGGCGGCGACGGGCTTCATCGAGCTCTTCCGGTCGATCCCGCTGCTGATCACCATCTACGCCGTCTGGGTCGGATTCCTGACCGACTACTCGATGTGGGCGCTGGCGCTCGGCCTGTCGATCTACAACGGCTGCGTCCAGGCCGAGGTGCTGCGCGCGGGCGTCAACTCCGTACCCAAGGGCCAGCGCGAGGCGGCGTACGCGCTCGGCATGAGCAAGACCCAGGTCATGACCAGCGTGCTGATGCCGCAGGCGGTCCGGGCGATGCTGCCGACGATCATCAGCCAGCTGGTGGTGACCCTCAAGGACACCTCGCTCGGCTTCATCATCCTCTACCCCGAACTGCTCCAGACGGCCCGTCTGATCGCGAGCAACACCCAGGTCAACGGCCAGTACCCGTACGTGTCGACGATCGTCGTCATCGGCACCATCTACGTGGGGATGTGCATGGCGCTCTCCGGCCTCGCCACCTGGATCGAGCGGCGCGGCCGACGCGCCAAGACCGGCATCACCATGGCCGCGGCAGCGGCCCCGGTGACCGGCGCCGACCCGGTCGGTGCGGTCGTGGGAGCCGGTGCCGAAGCGCCCGACGGGCCCGGCGGTACGACAAACTGACGGTGTATGAGGCAGTGGCGCTCGCGTCACTGCCTCCGTCACTTGACGCAAGCACCCGCAGTGGGTTGCATACGTTCTGTGATCGTGCACCGGGTCCTCAGCGCCACCTGCCAGCCGTCCCGCCGGGCCCAGGGAGCCACGCCGTGGACCCGGTGATCGTCGTCGGCGCCGGTCCGGTCGGACTCGCGCTCGCCCTCTCCCTCGCCGCCCAGAAGGTGCCCTCCGTCGTCCTGGACGAGGGATCCGGCGGTGAGGAGCCCCGCCCGGTCCGTACGGCCGTCCTGCGGCCCGACACGGCCGCCTTCGCGGAACGGCTGGGCTGCGCCGCGGTACGCGACGAGGGCGCCCGCTGGGCGGGCTGGCGGGCCATGCGGCGCGGCACCCTGCAACGTCAGGTCTCCTTCGGAGACGGTCTCGACGGCGGCCCCTCACCGGTCCATCTGCCCCAGCACGCCCTCACCCTCGGCCTGCGGGAAGCCGCGGCCGTCTCCCGGCTCGTCAAGCTGGCACCCCAGAGCCGTCTGGACGCCCTGGAGCAGGACGACAGCGGCGTCTCCGCCCACACCACCGGCCCGGGCGCCGCCCGGTGGCGCGGCAGCTACCTGGTGGGCTGCGACGGCGCGCGCTCCACCGTGCGCAAACTCCTCGACGTCCGCTTCGCCGGGCGTACGGCAGTGGAGCGCCAGGCAGTCGTCGCGCTGCGCACCGAACTGCCCTGGCCCGGCGAGGCGTTGCTGCACCGGCTGCCGCCGTGGCGCACCGGCGGCGAGGAGGTGACGGCCCGCCCGCTGCTCGACGGGACCTGGCGCATCGACTGGCTGCTGCCGCCCCGCGCCGAACTCGTCACCCCGGACGCGCTGATGGGCCGGCTGCGCGACACGCTGGCCGGGTGGTGCGGCACGACCCCGTCGTACGAACTCCTGGACACCGGCGTGTACACGCTCCACCATCGCCTCGCCCGCCGCTGGCGGGTGCGCCGCGCCTTCCTCGCCGGGGACGCCGCCCATCTGCTGGGCGCGGTGGGCATCCAGGGCCTCGACGAGGGGCTGCGGGACGCCTCCAACCTGGCCTGGAAGCTGGCGCGGGCCTGGCACCACGGCGCCTCCGAGGTGCTGCTCGACAGCTATCAGACGGAGCGCCGCGCGAGTGTCGCCGCCCGGCTGCGCGCCGCCGACCAGGCGATGCCCGTGCTGCGCGGCGGCGGAGGGCTGCGCTCGTACATCCCGGGCGCCGCGCGTGGCCACGACGCGCTGCTCGCCGACGGCCACCTGGGGCACGGCCCGCTCGGCGCGCCGCCCGCCTACCCGCACTCCCCCCTCGCGCCCCCACCCGCCGAGGCGCACGCGCCGGTCGGCACGGAGGCGGGCGCACCGGTCGAGGACGTCCCCGTGACGGCTCCGGACGGATCCACGGTGGCACTGCGGGACCGGCTGGGCCGGGGACGGCTCCTGGTGGTCCTGATCGCACCCGGCACCGGCGTCTGGGACCGGCGGCACTGGCTGACCGCTGGGGTGATGCCGCGCCTGACGGCCGCGGTGAACGCCCTGCCCGCCGACGCCGAGCTGCTGGTGGCCGAGGAGTACCCGGGAGCCGCGGCCCACACCGTGCTGCTCGTACGCCCCGACGGGCACCTGGTCACCGCGTTCGGCGGGGTCTGGCCGGGCGAGCTGTACACGGCCGCCGACGCGGCGCGCGGTGGGGCCGTCGTCCACGCGCGCGTGGAGGACCGCACCGCGGACATCAATTGACCGGCACAGGCGCACATGGTGTACTCCGGAACGTGACCGACACCGATGTGCGCCTGTGGCGGAGGGTCCATATGGACCTCGTCCGCTACGCGGGCTGCGTGTGTCGCCCGTCCTGCTGATTCGCCTCTCCCTCCTCGCGCCGCCGGCCCGCTGTCCGGCGTACGCGCGCACACGCGAACTCCCCCAGGACGGTCCCACGTGTCACCTTCCGCGCATCCCCCTACGCCCGACTCCACCCGCGTCTCCCTGCCCGGGGCCGCTTCCCCCTCCGCTCCGAGCCAGGCGGACCTGCTCGACTTCGCCCGCCGTACGGCCGCCGACGCCTCGCTCGTCGCCTCCCTGCCGCTCGACCCGCAGGGCAGGACCTGGATCCGGCTGGACGGCCCCGGCGGCAGCGAGGCCTGGCTGATCGGCTGGCCGCCGGGCACCGGCACCGGCTGGCACGACCACGGCGGCTCCCACGGCGCGTTCGCGACGGCGGCCGGGACGCTCAAGGAGGACTCCCTGGCGGCCAGGCTGCCGTCCGAGGGGTGGAAAACGCTGGAACTCGCCGAGGACCTCGACCGTTCACGGAACGTGGAGGCCGGAAAGGGGCGGGCTTTCGGACCGCACCACGTGCACGAGGTGCGCAACGAGTCGACGACCGACCACACGATCTCGGTCCACGCGTACTACCCACCGCTGCCCCTGATCCGGCGCTACAGCCGTACGGGCGCGGTGCTGCGGCTGGAGCACGTCGAGCGCCCGGGGGACTGGCAGTGAGCGAACACCCGGTGGGAATCGACGAGTTGCTGGACCGGGTCCGCGAGGACCTGGACCGGGTCGAGGCGCGGGAGGCGCACGAGGCCGCGCGGGCGGGCGAGGCGCTCCTGGTCGACATCCGGTACGCGGCGCTGCGCGAGCGCGACGGCCTGATCCCCGGAGCGCTCGTCGTCGAGCGCAACGAGCTGGAGTGGCGACTCGACCCCCAGGGCAGCCACCGCGCCCCGGAGGCCACCGGCCACGACCTGCGGGTCGTGGTGATCTGCAACGAGGGCTACGCGTCGTCCCTCGCGGCCGCGTCCCTTCGCCAGTTGGGGCTGCGCCGGGCGACGGACCTGATCGGCGGATTCCAGGCGTGGCGCGCGGACGGACTGCCGGTGACGGCTCCTGCCGGGTGACGCGCGGGCGGGCTCGGCGGGCCTAGCGGGCTGACCGCGCTTGCAGGCATGAGGGCTGACAGGGCTTGCCCGATTGCGAGCGCCAGGGCTGCCGGTCAGCTGGTGTTCATCCGCTGACCGGCAGCCCTGGCCCGGACCGGTGGTGGAGGCGGCCGAGCCCGGGGGCGGCGGCCGAGGAGGGCTACTGCTTGCTGGTGGCCACCTCCACCGGGCGTACGGCGAGCGCCATCCGCCCGGGCAGGGCCGTCGCGACGAGGGCCAGCAGCCCGGCGACCCCGACGACGGTCACGTACACCGGGGGAAGGACGGCCGGGGCGGCGCTGCCCGTCATGCCCACGCTGAAGGCGGTGAGCACGGCCAGCGAGATCGCCGAGCCGAGCACCGCGGCGATCGACAGCAGCGCGACGGCTTCGAGACGGAGCATCCGCAGCACCTGGCGGCGCGTGGCACCCGCGAGCCGGAGCATCGCGAACTCCCGGAACCGCTCGGACACCGACATGGCGAGCGTGTTGACGACGGCGATGGCGGTGAAGGCGAGCACCAGCCCCATGGCCAGGTAATTGACCTCGGCGCCCGCCCGCTGCTGGTCGGCCTGGATCTTGTCGACACTCGAACGGGTGACTACGGACAGGCCGGGGAACTCCTTCACCGCGGCGACGAGTTCACTCTGCGTAACCGTGTTGGCGGCGGAGACCAGGACGGTGGAGGCGAGGGGGTTGTCCATGTGGTGGGCGAGCAGGTCGTGCGGGAGGGTGATGTCACCGAAGCCGAGCCCGCGGGCGTATACGGCGACGACGGTCAGGGTGGCGGGCGTTCCGTCGCCGAGAGTGAGCTTGAGCGGGCTGCCGGGGCGCAGCCCCAGCTGGTCGGCGGCGAGTCGGCTGACGGCGACGGCGTTCTTGTCGCGGGTGAGCGGGTCGAGGCTGCCGCGGGTCACATCCGGGTCCCAGGTGCGCGCAAGACCGTCCGGAGTGACGCCCTGGGCGGCGTACTTGTCGAGGCCGACCCGGACGGTGGTCCGGACGATCTCGGTGGTGGCGGCGACCCCGTGGGTCGTACGGATCTTCTCGGCGGCGCGGGCCGGGACACCCGGGCCCTGCGCGACGAGCACCCAGTCGGCGCGGAGGCCGTCACGGACCTGGGCGCGGGCTGCGTCACCGAGCGTCGGCTGGACGAACAGGACCGTGCAGGTCATACCGATGAGCAGGGCGAGCGGAGTGACGGCGGCGGCCATCCGAGCGGCGTTCCCGCGCAGATTGGAGGTAGCGAGCCGGCCACTGGATCCGGCGAGCCGCAGCGGCGCGGCGAGCAGTGCGGCCGCACCCTTGACCAGCAGCGGACCGAGCAGCGAGACGGAGGACGCCAGGACAACAACAGCGAGGAACGTGACGGGAGTTGAGGCGGGCTCGGTACGCAGTCCGCTCAGGACGGCGACGAGGACGACCCCGCCCGCGAGCAGGATCAGACCGGCGATGACCCGGCCCCAGGCGGGGCGAGTGCGCTCCACGGCGGACTCGGCCATGGCCTCGGCGGGACGGATCCGGGAGATCCGGCGGGCCGAGATACGGGCGGCGCCCCACGCGCCGAGCAGCGTCGCGGCGACCGCGGCAAACATCGGGAAGACGCTGACGGCTCGCTCCAGGGTTACCGGGACGGCGCCCATCGCGACGAACCGGCCGTGCAGCCAGGCCCCCAGCGGCAGTCCGGCGAGGGAGCCGAGCACCCCGGCGACCGCGCCCACGAGCAGCGCCTCGCGGCCGATCAGCCTGCGCACCTGCTGGGGAGTGGCGGCGATGGCGCGCAGCAGGGCGAGTTCACGGTGTCGCTGCTGGATGGAGAGGGCGAAGGTGCCGACGACGACCAGGACCGCGACGAGCAGCGAGGTGCCGCCGATGGCACCGCCCATGGAGACCAGCTTGGTACGGGCCCCGGCCGCGTCCAGGAACTCGACGGCGCCCCGGGCGTCGCCGGTGGAGATCCGGGCAGCGCTGCCCGGAGTGTCCCCGGCGTCCGCACCCCGACCGCCACCCGCCGCGACGGCGAGCGCCTTGCCGATGCCTGCCTTCAACTGCCCGACATCCGCACCAGGTTCGGGGACGACTCCGATGGCGGAGAGCTGTCCGGGCCGGGCGGCGAGGCGCGCGGCTTCGGCGGCGGAGAAGAAGAGGGAGGTCTGACGCTTGAGCTGACCGGAGGAGGGGGCGGCTACCCCGGTGACGGTGTACGTCTGCGGTGACTGGGTTGACTGCACCGTAAGCCGGTCGCCGGGGGTGAGGTGGGCGCGCGAGGCGAGCCCCTGGTCGATGACAACATCAGTGGCCGCTCTCGGGGCGCGTCCCTGGACAAGCGAGAAAGGAGTGAGCGGAGCGGACTCCCAGCTGTGCCCGTATGTTGCCTGGTCCGTCCCACCCGTCACCAACGGCTGGGCGAGAAAGGTGAGTTCAGGGACGGCGGACTTGACGCCGGGCACGGCACGTACGGCGGGAAGCAGTCGGTCGGGCAGCCACGCTCGTTCGGCGACGGGTTTGGCCTTGTGCTTGACCTTGGTCTTGCCCTTCTTCTCCTTGACCGTGGTCTGGTGGACGTTCTGGTCGGCGGAGACGATCAGGGGCGCGGCTGCATAGCGTTCGGTGGCTATCTTTCCGCGCAGCCCGGTCTCCAGGAGCGTCCCGCAGGCGGTGATCAACGCGGCCGCACACATGAGGGCGGTGAACGCACCCAGGAACCCGCCCCTGCGGTCCCGGATGGTCTGCAAGGCATAGCGCAACATCATGAGGATTCCTCGGGAGCGTGAACTTCGGGGGCGGAGGGGGTGGGGGCGGGGGCGGGGGCGGGGAAGGCCATCAGCCGGGTGTGCACGACCCGTGCCCCCGCCGGCGTCTCCCCCTCCGAGCGCTTGTAGCGGTTGAGGAGGGCGATGTACTCCTCGAAGAACTCGCGGAGTTCGGTGTCCGTGAGCCGGATCTCACTGCGCGAGTAGGCGAAGTCATCGGTGGTGCTCTCGCGCTGAAGTCGTTCGAAGAGCTCGGCGTCGGCCGCGTAGGCGTGGTGGTTCAGCTCGTCCATGACGAGCCGCATCTCGGGGGTCTGACGGCTGCGGGGCGGAAAGCGCCGGTCGCCGGGGACGGCCCGCCACCAGCGTTGCCGACGCGGGCTGTTGCCTTCGGTCTCCTCGACGAAGCCGTACCGGGCGAGTTCACGCAGGTGGTAACTGGTGGCGCCGGTGTTCAGGCCGAGGCCGCGCGCCAGGATCGCGGACGTGGCCGGGCCGTGGAGAGCTAGGTGCTGAAGGATCTGCTGCCGCCGCGGCTGCGCCAGCGCCTTGAGCGCGGCGAGATCCGCGATCTCGGTACCGCCGGGTTCCTGTGCCATGCGTACACATTCGCCTGTGCACAGATACCTGTGCACTGGAGCGCCCCGGCGTCCTCGGGGTGGGGATATCCCCCGCCCGGTGCGGGAGAAGCACGGTTTCCGCAGCTCAGAAGGAGTCGGTGGCGACTGGACGGAGCGGCGTGGGATCCGCGCACGACAACGCCCCCGGCCGGGTGACCGGGGGCGTGTGTGGTTCTGGCGGCGAGTTGACCGGGCTCTGGGGTGGAGATGCGGGCTTTGGCCTCGGGCTGGCGGCAGTCGGCTCTGCGGGTGCGCAAGCCCTGGGAAACCTCAGTACGTCTCGTACAAGTCGTCCGCGGTTTCGCCCTCGGCTTCCAGGGCCTGGCGGACAACTCTGAGGGCCATGCCTTCCGGGTAGCCCTTGCGGGCCAGCATGCCGGCGAGGCGGCGGATGCGGCGGTCGCGGTCCAGGCCCCGGGTGGAGCGGAGCTTGCGGGCCACCAGCTCCCGCGCGGTCTCCTCCTCCTGGTCGGAGTCGAGCTGCCCGACGGCCTCGTCGACGACCGCCGAGTCCACACCCTTGGTGCGGAGCTCGCGGGCGAGTGCCCGGCGGGCCAGGCCGCGTCCGTGGTGGCGGGATTCGACCCAGGCCCCCGCGAACGCCGCGTCGTTGATCAGTCCGACCTCTTCGAAGCGCGAGAGGACTTCCTCGGCGACCTCGTCGGGGATCTCCCGCTTCTTGAGGGCGTCGGCCAGTTGCTTGCGGGTCCGGGGGGTCCCGGTGAGCAGGCGCAGGCAGATCGCCCGCGCCCGCTCAGCCGGGTCCTGCGGCGCCGGTTCCTTCTCGCCCTTCGACGAGTCGGCACCGTCACCGCATCCCTCCGGGCCGGCCCGTCGGGAGCCGGCCCTCTTCGGGCCCGGCCGCCCGGACCGGGCCCGGTCGGGACCCGTCCCGTCCGGCTCGGCCCATTCGGTCCTGCGTGTCATGGTCTAGCTCTTGGCAGCGGCGGCCTTGGCCGTCTTGGCCTTGGTGGCCGGGGCGGGCACGGATGCCGCCTCCGCCTCCGGGGCCGCAGCGGCCGCGTCCGGGCCGGGCTCGGCCTTGGGAGCCTCGGGCCGGACGCCGACGCCCAGCTTCTCCTTGATCTTCTTCTCGATCTCGTCGGCGAGGTCGGGGTTGTCCTTCAGGAAGTTGCGGGCGTTCTCCTTGCCCTGGCCGAGCTGGTCGCCCTCGTACGTGTACCAGGCGCCGGCCTTGCGGACGAAGCCGTGCTCGACGCCCATATCGATCAGGCCGCCCTCGCGGCTGATGCCCTGGCCGTAGAGGATGTCGAACTCGGCCTGCTTGAAGGGCGGCGCGACCTTGTTCTTGACGACCTTGACGCGGGTGCGGTTGCCGACCGCGTCGGTGCCGTCCTTCAGGGTCTCGATGCGGCGGATGTCGAGGCGCACCGAGGCGTAGAACTTCAGGGCGCGGCCACCGGTCGTGGTCTCCGGCGAGCCGAACATCACACCGATCTTCTCGCGGAGCTGGTTGATGAAGATCGCGGTGGTCTTGGACTGGTTCAGCGCGCTGGTGATCTTCCGGAGCGCCTGGCTCATCAGACGGGCCTGGAGACCCACGTGCGAGTCGCCCATCTCGCCCTCGATCTCCGCGCGCGGCACCAGGGCCGCGACGGAGTCGATGACGATCAGGTCGAGGGCGCCCGAGCGCACCAGCATGTCGACGATCTCCAGAGCCTGCTCGCCGTTGTCCGGCTGGGACAGGATCAGGTTGTCGATGTCGACGCCGAGCTTCTTCGCGTACTCGGGGTCCAGGGCGTGCTCGGCGTCCACGAAGGCGACCTGGCCGCCGGCCTTCTGCGCGTTCGCCACCGCGTGCAGGGTCAGGGTCGTCTTGCCGGAGGACTCCGGTCCGTAGACCTCCACCACGCGGCCGCGCGGCAGGCCGCCTACGCCGAGCGCCACGTCGAGCGCGGTCGACCCGGTGGGGATGACCTCGATGGGCTCGTTCGGCCGCTCGCCCAGGCGCATCACCGCGCCCTTGCCGAATTGCCGTTCAATCTGTGCGAGCGCGGCGTCCAACGCCTTCTCGCGGTCGGTTCCTGCCATGGGTTCCACCCGGTTTGCTTGAGTCGATCGCTTCACGTCAAAGACGCTAACCCCTGCCACTGACAATGGGCTCCGGAGTCCCTCCCGCCTGTGGATAACCCCCACCGGAAACCCGGCGGAACCCAAGTGAACACAGGGCCCTGCTTCCATAAGAATGGATGTTCGATTTTGGTGTCAAGCGCACCACGCGGCACGGGCGAGGGTGCGGCCGGACGGTTCCGACCGTCGCCTCAGGCGCCGTCGCCGCCCGTCGGAGCGACCGGCTCCGCCGCCCGGTCCCGGCTCAGCGCACGCCGGATGCGCACCAGGGCGGAGTCTCCGACCCGCTCGCGCCTGCCGTGCACGCGCGGGTCGTCCGTCACGTCGTAGCGCTTCACATAGGCGCCCAGGAACGCCTGGAGCGTCGCCACCGCGGGGATCGCGATCAGCGCGCCGACCGCGCCCATCAGCGCGGTGCCGGCGATGACCGAGCCGAAGGCGACCGCCGGGTGGATGTCGACCGTCTTCGCGGTGAGCTTGGGCTGCAGCATGTAGTTCTCGAACTGCTGGTAGATCACCACGAACCCGAGCACCCACACCGCGTACCAGGGGTCGACGGTGAAGGCGATCAGCATCGGGAGCGCGCCCGCCAGATACGTACCGATGGTGGGGATGAACTGGGAGACCAGGCCCACCCAGACCGCGAGCACCGGCGCGTACGGCACGCCCAGGATCTGCAGCAGGACGTAGTGCGCGACGCCGGAGATGAGCGCCATCAGGCCGCGCGAGTAGAGGTAGCCGCCGGTCTTGTCGACCGCGATCTCCCAGGCGCGCAGCACTTCGGCCTGGCGGGCGGGCGGCAGCATGGAGCAGACCGTGCGCCGCAGCCGGGGCCCGTCGGCCGCGAAGTAGAACGAGAACAGGAAGATCGTCAGCACCCGGAAGAGGCCGCCCAGGACGGTGGTCGAGACGTCGAGCACACCGCTCGCGCTGTTCTGCACGTACTTCTGGAGCCAGTCCGAGTGCAGCAGGCTGTCCTGGACCTCGACGCGTGAGAGGTCGGTGTGGAACGACGCGTTGATCCAGCTGATCACCGAGTCGAGGTACTTGGGGAAGTGCTCGACCATGTCGACGATCTGGCCCGCCAGCATCGAGCCGAGCAGCACGATGAACCCGGCCGCCGCGATGATCACCGCGAAGAAGACGATGAAGGTGGCGAGGCCGCGGCGCATCCCGCGAGCCGACATCCGCCCGACGGCCGGCTCCACCGCGAGGGCGAGGAAGAACGAGATCAGAATGTTGATCAGCAGCCCGATGAGCTGGTGGAAGGCCCAGCTGCCGAGCTGGAAACAGGCGTAGAGGGCGAGCGCGAGCACCATGGCGCGCGGCAGCCACCGCGGCATGCGCACGGCGCCGCCGGTCCCGGGCACGGGCGGCGGCCCCGCGGTCCCGGCGCCCGGAGCCGCTCCGGGCGCGGCCGGGGCCTCGCCCACGGCCGCGTGCGGGATCACGCGCCCGTGGTCGCCGCCCGTCGCGGACAGGCGGCCTTCCTCGGGCAGGCGCCCGTCGCCGTCGGAACGGAGCTCGCCCTCGGAACGGACTTCGTCCCCGGGTCTGCGGTCGTTCCCGGCCGGGCGGTCGGCCAGGCGGTCTGTCTGGGTGTCGCTCTCGTCAGTCGGTGCCACGCAGCAAGTCTCGCCCATGCCTCCGACAGCGGGCTCTCAGCCCCGGATCGTCACCGCCTGTACGCGGGCACGTCCATGGCGGTGCACACGGCCCGCCAGACGTCCTTGGTCTCCCAGCCCGCGTCGAGTGCCTCGTGGACGGTACGCCCGCCGAGCTCCGCCATGACATGGTCGCGCGCGAAGGAGTCGGCGTAGGCGGCGCCGAAGTGGTCGGCCATCCGCTCCCAGAAAATCGTCAACCGCATGAGTCCAGTATCCCGCCCCTGAGAGTGCAGCCGGGGCCGTCCGGCTTGTCTGCGGCGCTTCGCGCCCTACGGTCGGACCATGGCCGGATCCGGAACATCACCCGCGACTGTCCCCACGCTCCGCACGCCGCTCGCCCGAGCCGAGCACTTCGTCTGGCTGACGGCCCGAGTGCTGGAGCAGCGGCGGTTCGCGCACCACTTCCTCGGCGGCGGCGCCGACCCAGTGGAGACCGCACTCGCCGCCTACCAGAACGACGACGGGGGCTACGGGCACGCGCTGGAGCCCGATCTGCGCGGCCCCGTCAGCCAGCCCCTGCCCACCGTGCACGCGCTGCGCGTCCTGGACTCCGTCGGCCGTGTGAGCGGTCGGCGGACGGAGCGGATCTGCGGCTATCTGACGGCGGTCTCCACGCGCGACGGCGCCCTGCCCGCGCTGCACCCGTCGGCGCGCGGCTACCCCGTGGCGCCGTTCGTGCAGATCGTCGACGACCCGCCCAGCGAACTGCTGGCCACGGGTCCGGTGGTCGGGCTGCTCCACCGCAACCAGGTGTGGCACGCCTGGCTGTTCCGGGCGACGGACTTCTGCTGGGCGGCGGTCGACGCCCTGGAGAAGTCGCACCCGTACGAGATCGAGGCGGCGATCGCCTTTCTGGACGGGGTGCCGGACCGCGCGCGGGCCGAGGCGGCGGCGGACCGGCTCGGACGGCTGGTGCGCGAGCAGCGGCTCGCGGTGCTCGATCCGGACCGGCTTGAGGACTTTCCGGTCGCTCCCGGATACGCCCCGGCCGAGCACCACTTTCCGCACGACTACGCGCGCGTGCCGGAATCGCTGGCCCGCCGCTGGTTCACGGACGAGGAGATGGCGCGCTCGCTCGACCACCTCGCGGCCGAGCAGCGGGAGGACGGCGGCTGGCCCATCCACTGGCGCGAGTGGGCGCCGGGCACGGCTCTGGAGTGGCGGCCGATCGTGACGATCGAGGCGCTGCGGACCCTGCGCGCGTACGGCCGCGCGATCGACTGACGCCGGGCGTTCCGACAGCCGGGCATCCACCTGTCCCCTACGGAGGGCGTCCGTCTTCCCTGCACGGAGGGAGGTCCGCCTCTCCCGTCCGGAGGCCGGACTGCCTTCCGGTGCTGCGGCGGGCGGATGCCCTCCGTACGGGCTGTGCGGGGCAGCTCTCAGCCGCCCAGGGCCCGCACCCCCGCCGTCACCAGTACGGCAGCGAAGACGATCACCAGGAAGGGGGCGCGCAGCATCAGGGCGACGGCTGCCGCCGCGAGGCCCGCGCCCCTGGCGTCGAGCACCAGGTGCTGCCCGCTGCTGAAGGTCTGCTGGGCGGTGAGGGCGGCCAGCAGCGCCACCGGCAGCAGCGCGGCGAGCCGGCGCACCAGTGGCCGCTCCAGGGCCCCGGCGGGGACGAGGAGGCCGAGGAGCTTGACCAGGTAGCAGCCGACGGCGGTGGCCGCGATGGCGATCCAGACGTTCAACGTCCCGCTCCCTTCCCGGAGTTCCCGTCGGCCGATACGGACTTCGCCCGGCCCTTCCTGGTGTTCTCGCGGCCCTTCGCGGCGTCCTTGCGGCCCTTCAGGAACAGCACGACGGGGGCGGCGAGCGCGGCCGTCAGGACCGGCGCTCCGGCGGGCAGTACCGGCAGAAAGCCCAGTGCGAGCAGTACCGCGAGCCCGGCGGTGATCCGTTCCGTGGCGGTGGTGAGCATCGGCGCGAGCAACGCCAGGAAGACGGCGGGGCTCGCCGCGTCCAGCCCCCACGCGTCCGTGTCGCCGATCGCCTCCGCGCCCACGGCTCCGGCCAGGGTCGTCAGGTTCCACAGCACGTAGAGCGTGAGTCCGGTGACGGTGAAGCCGATCCGCGCGGCCCGCCGGGTGGGCTGGGCGAGGGTCACGGCGGTCGTCTCGTCGATCACCCAATGGGCGGCGAACGGCCGCACCGCGCGCGGGAGTGCGAGCAGCTGCGACAGCCGCAGCCCGTAGAACGCGTTGCGTACGCCAAGGAAGAAGGCTCCGGCCGCCGCCGTGAACGGGTTGCCGCCCGCGGCGAGCGCGCCCACCAGGGCGAACTGCGAGGCCCCGGTGAAGACGAGGAGGCTGAGCGCACAGGTCTGGAGGAGTGTGAGCCCCGATCCCGCCGAGGTCACACCGAAGGCGAAGCCGGAGAGCCCGACGGCCACGCCGACGCCGAGGGCGTCCCTGACGACGGCGGAGTCCGGCTTGGCCTCGCCCACGACGGCGGAGTGCGAACCGGTGCCGGTCGCCGCGGAGCCCGGTTCGGCTTCGCCCTCCGGGCGTATTTCTGGGAGTGCTGACTGTTCTGTTGCCACGTCCGGGACGTTACGTGGGCGGGCTCCCCGCGTTCTTGTACGTTCTTGCGCGCTCCCTGCGGTACACGCCCGGCGTCACGCCCACAATGCGGGTGAAGTGGCGGTTGAGGTGCGGCTGGTCGGTGAAGCCGACGGCCACGGCGGCCTCCGCGGGCGCGGTCCCGGCCTCCAGGAGCTGCCGGGCCCGGCGGACGCGTTCGCCGGTGAGCCAGGTGTGCGGGGGCAGCCCGTACGCGCCCTTGAAGGCTCGCAGCAGCGCGAACGGGCTGGTCCCGAGGCCGCGGGCCAGCTCTTCCAGGGACGGCGGGTCGGCCAGCCGCTGCTCCAGGACGGCCCGTGCGGCTGCCGCCGTGCGAGCGCCCGCCGAGCCGGTGGTGCGCGCGGGCAGGGAGCGTCCGTGGCGGCGCAGCAGCCGGGCGACGGCGACGCGGAACACGGTGTCGGCGGCGAGCGCGTTGCCCTGCTCGGCCGCCCGGTGCACCTCCTGGATGAGCAGGGAGGTGTCCGGGTCCTCGACGATGATCTCGGCGAATCCCACGGTGCCGCGCAAGGTGGTGACCTCGGCGGCGATGTCGGCGATCAGCTGCGACGAGGGGTAGAGCGTGGCGTACGTCCAGCCCTCGGGGACTCCGGCGTGGGCGGAGTGCGGCACCTCGGGGTTGATCATGACGACGGTGCCGGGCCGTGCCCGTATGGTCTCGCCGGGCAGGACCACGTCCTCGATCCCGCCGCGTACCGCGCCGAAGACGAAGCCCTCGTGGCTGTGCCGGGAGAAGGAGTGGCTGACGTAGCGGGCGTGGAGCAGCTCCAGGCCCGGCAGCCCCGGGTACTGCCAGTGCCGTGCCCACTCCTCGGCCGCGTTCATATCCCCATTCTCCCAGGTCCGGGCCATTGTCAGTGGGTGGGTGCACGATGGGGACCATGGCAAGGACAGCACTGGACTCCTTCTCTCCCGCGACCAGGGGCTGGTTCACGGGGGCCTTCACCGCGCCCACCGCCGCGCAGGAGGGCGCCTGGCGGGCGATCTCCGAGGGTTCGGACGTCCTGGTGGTCGCGCCGACGGGCTCGGGCAAGACCCTCGCCGCGTTCCTGGCCGCTCTGGACGCGCTGGCCGCCGCCCCGCCGCCCGCCGAGGCGAAGAAGCGCTGCCGGGTGCTGTACGTGTCGCCGCTGAAGGCACTGGCGGTCGACGTCGAGCGCAATCTGCGCTCCCCGCTCACCGGTATCCGCCAGGAGTCGGTGCGCCTGGGGCTGGCGGAGCCAGAGGTGCGGGTCGGGATCCGTTCCGGCGACACTCCGCCCGCCGAGCGCCGCGCCATGTCGACCCGGCCGCCGGACATTCTGATCACCACGCCCGAGTCGTTGTTCCTGATGCTCACGTCGTCCGCGCGCGAGGCGCTGTCGGGCGTGGAGACGGTGATCCTGGACGAGGTGCACGCGGTGGCGGGCACCAAGCGCGGAGCCCATCTCGCCCTGTCCCTGGAGCGGTTGGACGAGCTGCTGGCCAGACCGGCCCGCCGGATCGGTCTTTCGGCGACGGTGCGTCCGGTGGACGAGGTGGCGCGCTTCCTGTCGCCGCAGCGCAAGGTGGAGATCGTCCAGCCGCGCTCCACCAAGGAGTTCGACCTGTCGGTGGTCGTTCCGGTGGAGGATCTGGGAGAGCTGGGCGGCTCACCGGCGGCCGACGCCTCGGAGGGCGCGGAGAAGCCGTCGATCTGGCCGCATGTCGAGGAGCGCATCGTCGACCTGGTCCAGGCGCACCGCTCGACGATCGTCTTCGCCAACTCCCGCCGTCTCGCCGAGCGATTGTGCAACCGGCTCAACGAGATCGCGTACGAGCGTGCCACGGCGGCCGCGCTGGAGGCGGGCGAGGCCGCCGTGCCCCTGGCGGAGGCCCACTCCCCGGCCGAGGTCATGGCCCAGTCGGGGGCGGCCAAGGGCGCGCCGCCCGTCCTCGCGCGCGCCCATCACGGCTCGGTCTCCAAGGAGCAGCGCGCCCTGGTCGAGGAGGACCTGAAGGCGGGCCGGCTGCCCGCCGTCGTCGCCACCTCCAGTCTTGAACTGGGCATCGACATGGGCGCGGTGGACCTGGTCGTGCAGGTCGAGTCGCCGCCCTCGGTCGCCTCGGGCCTCCAGCGGGTGGGCCGCGCGGGTCACCAGGTGGGCGCGGTCTCCACAGGGGTGGTCTTCCCGAAGTACCGGGGCGATCTGGTCCAGTCGGCGGTGGTCACCGAGCGGATGCGCTCGGGAGCCATCGAGTCGCTGCGGATCCCGTCCAATCCACTGGACGTGCTGGCGCAGCAACTGGTCGCCATGACGGCCCTGGACAGCTGGCAGGCGGACGATCTGCTGGCGCTGGTCCGCCGGGCGGCGCCGTTCGCGGCGCTGCCGGAGTCGGCGTTCACGGCCGTCCTGGACATGCTGGCGGGCCGCTATCCGTCCGACGCCTTCGCGGAACTGCGCCCGCGCGTGGTGTGGGACCGCGTGGCCGGTACGGTGACGGGCCGCCCCGGCGCGCAGCGCCTCGCGGTGACGTCCGGCGGCACCATCCCGGACCGCGGCCTCTTCGGGGTCTTCCTTGCGGGCTCCGACCCCAAGAAGGGCGGCGGCCGGGTCGGCGAGCTCGACGAGGAGATGGTCTACGAGTCGCGCGTCGGCGATGTGTTCACGCTGGGCACCACGTCCTGGCGTATCGAGGACATCACCCGCGACCGCGTGCTGGTCTCCCCCGCCCCCGGCGTGCCGGGAAGGCTGCCCTTCTGGAAGGGCGACCAGCTGGGCCGCCCGCTCGAACTGGGGCGCGCACTGGGCGCGTTCCTGCGCGAGGTCGGCTCGCTCAGCCCCGAGGACGCGCGGCTGCGGCTGCTGAGCGCGGGCCTGGACGACTGGGCGGCCGACAACCTCCTGGCCTACCTCGACGAGCAGCGCCGCGCGTGCGGCCACGTGCCCGACGACCGCACCATCCTCGTCGAGCGGTTCCGCGACGAGCTGGGCGACTGGCGGGTCGTCATCCACTCCCCCTTCGGGGCCCAGGTGCACGCGCCCTGGGCGCTGGCGCTCGGCGCCCGCCTGGCCGAGCGGTACGGGATGGACGCCCAGGTGATGCACGCGGACGACGGCATCGTGCTGCGGCTGCCCGACGCCGACCTGATGGGCCTCGACCTCATCGACCAGGACCCGGGGCACCTGGACTCCCCCCTGAACACGGCGGCCGACAGCGAGCAGGCCCCGGTCGGCGCGGCGGACGCCGTCTTCGACAAGGGCGAGATCGAGCAGATCGTCACCGACCAGGTGGGCGGCTCCGCACTGTTCGCCGCCCGCTTCCGGGAGTGCGCCGCGCGCGCGTTGCTGCTGCCCCGGCGCAGCCCCGGCAAGCGCACCCCGCTGTGGCAGCAGCGCCAGCGGGCGGCCCAACTGCTCCAGGTGGCGAGCGAGTTCGGCTCGTTCCCGATCGTCCTGGAGGCCGTCCGCGAGTGCCTCCAGGACGTCTTCGACGTGCCGGGGCTGACCGAGCTGATGGGTGACCTGGAGGCGCGCCGGGTCCGGCTGGTCGAGGTGACCACGCCCGAGCCGTCCCCCTTCGCGCGCTCGCTGCTCTTCGGCTATGTCGCCCAGTTCCTCTACGAGGGCGACTCGCCGCTGGCCGAGCGGCGGGCCGCCGCCCTCTCGCTCGACTCCCGCCTCCTGGCCGAGCTGCTCGGCCAGGCCGAGTTGCGCGAGCTCCTGGACGCGGACGTCCTGACCGAGCTGGAGCAGGAGCTCCAGTGGCTCACCGAGGACCGCCGGATCAAGGACGTGGAGGGCGTCGCCGACCTGCTGCGGGTCCTGGGGCCGCTGACCGACGACGAGCTGGTCGCGCGCGGCGCCGATGCGGGGTGGCCGCAGGAGCTCGCGGCCGCCCGCCGCGCCATCCGGGTACGGATCGGCGGCGCCGGGCACTGGGCGGCGATCGAGGACGCGGGGCGGCTGCGCGACGCGCTGGGCACGGCGCTGCCGGTGGGCGTGCCCGAGGCGTTCATGGAGCCGGTCAAGGAGCCGCTCGGCGACCTCCTGTCGCGGTACGCGCGCACGCACGGGCCGTTCACCTCGGCCACGGCGGCCGCCCGGTTCGGCCTCGGCACGGCCGTCACCGACGGCGCGCTGCAACGGCTGGCGGCGAGCGGGCGGGTGGTGCAGGGCGAGTTCCATCCGGCGGGGCTCGGGCAGGAGTGGTGCGACGCGACGGTGCTGCGCAGGCTGCGCCGCCGCTCCCTGGCCGCGCTGCGCCACGAGCTCGAACCGGTGCCGCCCGCGGCGCTCGCCACCTTCCTGCCGCAGTGGCAGCACCTGGGGAGCAACAGCCTGCGCGGCATCGACGGGCTGGCCCGGGCCGTCGAGCAGCTGCAGGGCGCCGCAGTGCCCGCGTCCGCCCTGGAGAAGCTGATCCTGCCGTCCCGGGTCTTTGACTACGGGCCGGGGCTGCTCGACGAGCTCACCACCACCGGCGAGGTCCTGTGGGCGGGGGCGGGCGCACTGCCGGGCAAGGACGGCTGGGTGTCCCTGTTCCTCGCGGACGCGGCGCCGCTGCTGCTGCCACCGCCGCACCCCCTGGAGCTCACCGCGCTGCACGAGTCGGTGCTGACGGCGCTCGCCCCGGGATACGGGCTGTTCTTCCGCCAGATCGCCGACCAGGTCCGCTCCACCACGCACCCGGAGGCGAGCGACCCCGAACTGGCCGACGCCGTATGGGACCTGGCGTGGTCGGGGCGGCTCACCAACGACACGCTCGCTCCGCTGCGGGCGCTGCTCGGGTCGGGCCGGACCGCCGGGTCCACGGCGCACCGGGCCAGGCGGACCGTTCCGCGCGGGCGTTACGGGACGCTGACGGCGGCGGCGCGGCCCGCGTCGCGCACCGGACCGCCGACGGTGTCGGGGCGCTGGTCACTGCTGCCCGCCCGCGAGCCGGACCCCACGCACCGGGCGCACGCCCTGGCCCGGACGCTCCTGGACCGCCACGGCGTGGTCACCCGGGGCGCGGTCGCGGCCGAGGGGGTCGAGGGCGGCTTCTCGGCGACGTACCGGATCCTGGCGGCGTTCGAGGACAGCGGCCAGGCGCGGCGGGGCTATGTCGTCGAGGGACTGGGCGCGGCCCAGTTCGCGATGGACGGGGCGGTGGACCGGCTGCGGGCGGCGGCCACCGCGCGCGACCGTGCGGAGGCGCGGCCCGCGCCCCGTGGCGTGGTGCTGGCGGCCGCCGACCCCGCCAACGCCTACGGGGCGGCGCTTCCCTGGCCCGAGCCGCCGACGGGGGCCGGGCACAAGCCTGGCCGCAAGGCCGGGTCGATGGTGGTCCTGGTCGACGGTGAGCTCGCGCTCTACATGGAGCGCGGCGGCAAGTCCCTGCTGGTCTGGCCCGCAGAGCCCGACGATCCGGCGCTGCTGGCGGCGGTGGAGGCGCTGGCGGGGGCGGCGCGTGCGGGACGGCTGGGGACGGTGACCGTGGAGCGGGTCAACGCAGAGTCCGCGCTCACGTCGCCGCTCGCCCGGGCGCTGGAGGCGGCGGGCTTCGTCCCGACACCGAGGGGGTTGCGGCTGCGGCCTTGATGTTCCCCACCCGCCCCTTCCCGAAAGCCCTGCGGGCGGCCGGTGACGGACGGGGCAGGCGGGTTTCCCGGGGGCCCGCCCCCCGGAGCCCCCGAGCGGGGCTGCGCCCCTGCACCGCCTCGGGATCCGCCCCGGGCCCCGCACCCGGTCGAGGCTCTCCTCCCGCACGCCGCCGGGGCTCACCCCTGCCCTTGCCGCCCGCCGAGGGACTGGCCCCAAACCCCAACCCCGCCCCACCACCCCGACCCCCACCGCCACCGCCACCGCCACCGCCACCGACACCGACACCGACAAGGGCCGCGCCTGAACCGCTCCGTACGCCACCCACGCCCCCACCCCGGCACAATGGCCCCATGCCCGAAGGAGACACCGTCTGGCAGGCCGCTCGGCGGCTCGATGACGCGCTCGCCGGATGCGAGCTGATCCGGTCCGATCTGCGCGTGCCCCGGCTCGCGACCGTAGACCTGACCGGGCGGACCGTGCTGGACGTCACCCCGCGCGGGAAACATCTGCTCACCCGGATCGAGGGCGGTCTCACCCTCCACTCGCATCTGCGGATGGAAGGGTCCTGGCGGGTGTTCTCGCCCGGGGAGCGCTGGCGGGGCGGCCGGAGCGACCAGATCCGGGCGATCCTGGGCACGGCGGAGCGGACGGCCGTCGGGTACCGGCTGGCCGTGCTCGAACTGCTCCGCACCCGCGACGAGCACCGCGTCGTCGGCCATCTGGGCCCCGATCTGCTCGGGCCCGGCTGGGACCCCGAGCTGGCCCTGCGCAACCTGCTCCAGGACCCGGCCCGGCCGCTCGGCGAGGCGCTGCTCGACCAGCGCAATCTGGCGGGCGTGGGCAACATCTACAAGTCGGAGATCTGCTTCGCCGTCCGGGCCGTGCCGTGGCTGCCGGTGGGCGACCTCACCGACCCCGCGCGGGTCGTCGTCGCCGCCAAGAAGCTCCTGGAGGCGAATCGGGAGCGCACGTCCCGGAAGGTGTATGTGTACGGGCGCAGCGGGCAGCCCTGCCCGCGCTGCGGTACGGCGCTGCGCGCCACCACCCTGCGCGATCCGGCCGGCAGCGAGCGCCCCACCTACTGGTGCCCCCGGTGCCAGCCCAGCCCTCCGGCGGACAGCCGCCCCGGACAGAACGGCAGTTGACCCGGCCGGCCGGTTGACGCGGCAAGGCGGCAGGTGGCCACGACGGCACGACAGTTGACGCCCCGTCAGATCCCGCCGTACCGTCCCCGCATGCCCCTCTCGGCGTACGACCTCACCGATCGCACCGCCTTCGTGACCGGCGCCGCCGGCGGTATCGGGCGGGCCAGTGCCGTACTTCTCGCGGAGGCGGGCGCGGTCGTGCACTGCGCGGACCTCGACGACCAGGGCCTCCAGGGAACCCGCGAGCTGATCGCCAAGGCCGGGGGCACCGCCTACACCCAGGTGCTCGACGTGACCGATCGCACCCGGCTGCGCGCGGCCGTGCGGACCGCGGGCAGGGTCGACATCCTGGCCGCCGTCGCCGGGATCATGCACTCCAGTACGGTCCTCGACACCGACGACGCCGACCTCGACCGCGTTCTCGCGGTCAACTTCAAGGGCGTACTGCACTCCTGCCAGGAGGCGGCCCGCGTCATGATCGAGAACGGTACGGCGGGCAGCATCATCACCATGGCCTCCGGAGCAGTCGACTCCGCCGGGGCCGGCCTTTTCTGCTACAGCGCCTCGAAGGCGGCCGTCGTCCAGCTCACCAAGACCCTCGCCACGGAGCTCGGCCCGCACTCCATCCGCGTCAACGCCGTCGCGCCGGGCTGGGTCCGCACGCCGATGACCGAGCGGCACTCGGCCGAGCACCAGCGGCAGATCGAGTCGACGATGGTCCGGCTCTCCCCGCTCGGGCGGGTCGGCGAGCCCGAGGACATCGCGCACGCCGTGCTCTATCTCGCCTCGGACGCGTCGTCGTTCACGACGGGCCAGATCCTGCGTCCGAACGGCGGCGTCGCGATGCCGTGGTGACCGTGGGGCTCGCGACGTGCACCGGCAGCAGGCTCAGACCCCAGCCGCCCGCGGCCACCGCGCCTTCGAGGACGCCGGCCTCGTCGGGTGCCGTCAGCAGGCGCAGCACCGCCCACCACCACAGCGCCCCCACCACGAGCGCCGGCACCCAACGCACCGCCACTGCCATGGCCGCCTCCTCGGGCCGACGCTAGACCGCCCTCCTCGCTCACCGGGAGGGCGCACCGGATGCAGTCCCAGCGCGTACACCGTCCCGCACGCCCCACGTACCCCTCAAGCGCCCTCAGCCCGCAGACCCCAAGGCCGCCGACTTCAAGGCCGCAGACTTCAGGCCACAGACCCTCAGGCCGTCTCCGCCTGGAACATCCACGCATGCTTCTCCAGGTCCGCCGTCAGCCCGATGAGCACGTCCTGGCTGACCGGGTCCGGGTCACCGGTGGACCCGACCCGCTCGCGCATCCTGGTGATCACCGCACCCAGCGCGTCAACCAGGATCCGTACCGCGTCACCGTCCTTGATCCAGCCGGTGGGCACCGTGCCGATCGCGCTCGACGACGACACGGTCGCCGCCCGGCCGTCCGGGGCGACCCCGAGCGCCGCGGCCCGCTCGGCCACCATGTCGGAGTGGAGCCTGGCCGTGTCGACCACCTCGTCGAGCTGGAGGTGGACGGACCTGAAGCGCGGCCCGACCACGTTCCAGTGCACCTGCTTGGCGACCAGCGACAGGTCCACGAGGTCGACGAGGGCGCCCTGCAACGCGTCGCCCACCACCTTCAGATCGGCCTCGGACAGCGAGCTCTTCACGACAGACATGCGTGCACTCCGTTTCGTATGCGCCGGCTCTCCCCGCTTCTCCTCCCCCACCTTTACACGGAAGCCTCAAATAGGGCATTCCGGGGAAAAGAGAAGCCCCGACCGGTCAACAGACCGGCCGGGGCCACTCGCAGACAGAGCCCGACAGCGTCAGGCCGCGACGACGTCCACCGCTTCCGCGGGCGCCTTGATCGTCACCCGTTCGGTCGGGACACCGGTCACCGACGTCACGGAGATCGAATTGAGCATCGGACGTACCGGTGCAGGCACCGGATCGCTCGCCGCCGCCGAGGCAGCGAGCTCGGCAAGTGCCAGCTCGTCGCTCACTTCCCGCATGAGCTCGGACATCCGTACGTCAAGCGCGTCGCAGATCGCGGAGAGCAGCTCGGAGGATGCCTCCTTCTGCCCCCGCTCCACCTCGGAGAGATAGCCGAGTGAGACTCGGGCGGACGAGGAGACTTCGCGCAGAGTACGGCCCTGGCGCTGGCGCTGCCGACGCAGCACGTCACCCAGCAGGCGACGGAGCAGAATCATCGGTGGCTCCCTCCTCGGACCGCGTAGCCGCATCCTTCACGCCCCACCGTACCGCCTCGCGCTGCGGCCGTGCGGGGAGCGATGTCGTGTTCACTCAGGGCTGCAAACATCAATTCCCCCCGTTCTGTTCCGTATCCTGTGCCCGCGCATCTCCGCCGAGTTCACCGGAGAGCAGTTCGAGCACGCTCCGTACACTCTCTCTACGGATTTCCGCCCTGTCGCCGTTCAACCTCAAAGCGGCGGTTTTCCCGTTCCCGTCCGGCCCTTCGACCGCCACGTAGACGGTCCCGACCGGCCGGCCGTCCTGAGCTGCGGGCCCGGCGACGCCGGTGGTGGCGATGCCCCAGTCGGCGCCCAGAACCTTCCGCACACCCGCCGCCATCTGCCGCGCGACCTCGGGATCCACCGCTCCTCGCTCCCCCAGAAGGGTCGCGTCGACGCCCAGCACATCCCGCTTCAGCTCGGTCGCGTACGCCGTGACGGAGCCGCGGAAGACGCGTGAGGCGCCCGCCACGGACGTCACCTCGGCGGCCACCAGACCGCCCGTGAGTGACTCCGCCACCGCAAGCGTCTGCTCACGCTCCGTGAGCACCCGCACGATCCGGGCCGCCTCGCTCACCGGCCCGGTCCCTCCACGGCGGCCTCGGCGTCGCTCGCCGCGCGCTGCGCGGCGAGCCCCTGGCGCCTAAGTACGACCGCCTGTCGCACATAGTCGAGCCCGGTGACGATCGTCAGCACCAAGGCGACCGCCATCACCCAGAAGCGCAGGGTCGCCAGCGGACCCGTGAGCGCCAGCACGTACATCCCCGTTGCCGTGCCCTGCGCCAGGGTCTTCAGCTTCCCGCCCCGGCTGGCGGGAATCACCCCGTGCCTGATGACCCAGAAACGCATGAGCGTGATCCCGAGTTCCCGGAAGAGGATCGCCCCGGTCACCCACCACGGCAGATCGCCGAGCGAGGAGAGGCAGACCAGCGCGGCGCCCATGATCGCCTTGTCCGCGATCGGGTCCGCGATCTTCCCGAAGTCCGTGACCAGGTTGTACGTCCGGGCCAGATGGCCGTCGAAGATGTCCGTGATCATGGCGACGGCGAACGCCGCCCACGCCCAGGCGCGCCAGACCGGGTCGTACCCGCCGTCCTGCAGCATCAGCGCCACGAAACCCGGCACGAGGACGAGCCGGATCATGGTGAGGATGTTGGCGATGTTCCAGAGGCTGGCCTGGTTGACGGCCGCCGCGCCCAGCTTGCCGCCGGGCGCCGGCGTCCGGCCGGTACCACCCGCCGCGGATGCCGGGACTCCGGTCATCTGGCCGCCTCCTCAAGGACGTCGAGACTCGTCACCACCAGGTCGACGCCCTCGGCGGCGACGACCTTCGCCTCGACGATACGGCCCGGCGTCAGTCCGGTGCCCTCCGTGAACCGCACTTGACCATCGGTCTCGGGCGCCTGGTGCTCGGCGCGGCCGATCACGCCGTCCTCGCTGTCGACCGACTCGACCAGCACCCGGACGGTGTCGCCGACACGCTCCTCGGCGCGCTGGGCGGTCAGCTCCTCGGCGAGCCGCGACAGGTGGTCGAGCCGCTCGGCGATCACCTCGGCGTCCAGCTTGTTCTCGTACGTGACGGCCTCGGTGCCCTCCTCGTCGGAGTAGCCGAAGACGCCGATGGCGTCGAGCCGGGCGCCGGTGAGGAAGCGTTCCAGCTCCTGGAAGTCGGCCTCGGTCTCACCGGGGAAGCCGACGATGAAGTTGGAGCGCACACCGGCCAGCGGCGCCTTGGCGCGGATCGTCTCCAGGAGCTCAAGGAACCGCTCGGTGTCGCCGAAGCGCCGCATGGCCCGCAGCACGCCGGGAGCGGAGTGCTGGAAGGACAGGTCGAAGTACGGGACGACCTTGTCGGTCGAGGTCAGCACGTCGATCAGGCCCGGCCGCATCTCGGCGGGCTGGAGGTAGCTGACGCGTACGCGCTCGATGCCGTCGACGGCCGCGAGCTCCGGCAGCAGCGTCTCCAGGAGCCGGATGTCGCCGAGGTCCTTGCCGTACGAGGTGTTGTTCTCGGAGACCAGCATGACCTCCTTGACGCCCTGCTCGGCCAGCCAGCGCGTCTCGCCGAGGACGTCCGAGGGGCGGCGCGAGATGAAGGAGCCGCGGAAGGACGGGATGGCGCAGAACGAGCAGCGGCGGTCGCAGCCGGAGGCCAGCTTCACCGAGGCGACCGGGCTGGTGTCCAGGCGGCGGCGCAGCGGGGCGCGCGGGCCGGAGGCGGGCGCGACACCCTCGGGCAGGTCCTCGGGGGCGCTCTCCGGTGCCTCCTGCGCGTGGCCGGGCAGCGCCACGTCGGCGCTCTGGCGCTCGACGGGGCTCAGCGGCAGCAGCTTGCGCCGGTCGCGCGGGGTGTGCGCCTCCACGCTGCCACCGCTGAGGATGGTCTGGAGCCGGTTGGAGATGTCGGAGTAGTCGTCGAAGCCGAGCACGCCGTCGGCCTCGGGGAGCGCGTCGGCGAGTTCCTTGCCGTACCGCTCGGCCATGCATCCGACGGCGACCACGGCCTGGGTGCGGCCGTGGTCCTTGAGATCGTTGGCTTCGAGGAGCGCGTCGACGGAGTCCTTCTTGGCGGCTTCGACGAACCCACAGGTGTTGACGACGGCGACATCGGCGTCCGAGGCGTCCTCGACGAGCTCCCAGCCGTCCGCTGCCAAGCGGCCTGCAAGCTCCTCCGAGTCCACCTCGTTACGGGCGCAGCCGAGAGTGACAAGGGCGACGGTACGGCGTTCGGGCATGGACTCAAGACTACTTTGTCCCGGCCCGCGGTCCCGCCGCGAGGGTTGATCAAGGAATCGGCGGCCGTACGCGGCCGGGACGCGGCGGCCCCGGTCAGCCGACGACCGGGTCGCCCTTGGTGTAGGTCAGCCGCTCGACCTGGCCGTCACCGAACTGGTCCTCGACCTTCTTGCCGTTGACGTAGAGCTCGATCGCCCCGGCGTTGCCGAGGATCAGATCGATCTTCTCGCCGTCCACGAAGGTCTTCGACTCGCCCTTCTCCAGGAGGCCGTCGTAGAGCACCTGGCCGTTGTGCGCCTTGGCGGAGATCCAGCTCTTGTCGGAGATGGCGCTGAGCTTGACGGTGACCTTGTCCTGCGGGGCCGCGGCGATGGCGCTGTCGGAGGGGGCGGGGGGCTTGGGCGCGGCGGGCAGGCTCGGGACCGGCTTGGGGATGGGGCTCTGCTGCTGCGTCTGGGTCGGGCCCTCGGCGACCTGGGCGCTCTTGCCCTTGGAGTCGCCGCTGCCGCTGAACATCGTGAAGCCGACGAAGCCGACGACCACCACGATCGCGGCGACCATGGCCGCGGTCCAGTTCGGGCGGCGGCGCTCGGGCCTGATCCGTTCGGCCTCGAACATGGGCGCCGCGGGCGTGGGCGCGGGGCGGCCGCCGTGCTCGGCGTCGTACTGCCCGACCAGGGGCTCCGGATCCAGGCGCACGGCACGTGCGACCGTGCGGATGTGTCCGCGCGCGTACACATCGCCGCCGCACCGGGAGAAGTCGTCCTCCTCCAGGCCCTGCACGATCGGGATGCGCACCCGCGTGATCGAACTGACCTCGTCGACGGTCAGTCCTGCCGCGATACGGGCCTGCTTGAGGGCGTGGCCGATCGTCGGCCGATCGTCGTCAGCAAAGGAGGGCCGGTCGTCGTCGCCGAGGGAAGGCCGGTCGTCTTCGGGGGAGTTGCCGATGGACACGGGGGCGCCTTTCGAGCGTGAGCCACCTGCTGGGTGTTCAGTCTAGGGGGGGGACGAAAGGGTGGGGCAACCGGGAGGGTGGAGTTTGTACGCCATAGGAATGGCCTCCTCCCTTCCTCCTAACGGGTCAGGAGGGGGACACGTTCCTGTTCTTCCCTCAACTGGACGTACAGCCGGGGAAAACGGTTGCCCCACGCCCCTGTTTCTGTGCTCCATTCGGCCGCGGGACCGACCCCTGGGGCCCGCCCCGGGCCATCAGGGAGCCTCCCCGCGGATCACCGCCAGCACACCGTCGAGTTCATCCGGCTTGACCAGGACGTCACGCGCCTTGGAGCCCTCGCTGGGGCCCACGATCCCGCGCGACTCCATCAGGTCCATCAGTCGGCCCGCCTTGGCGAAGCCAACCCGCAGCTTGCGCTGAAGCATGGAGGTCGACCCGAACTGGGTGGAGACGACCAGCTCAGCGGCCTGGCAGAGCAGATCGAGGTCGTCGCCGATCTCCTCGTCGATCTCCTTCTTCTGCTTCTGGCCGACGGTGACGTCCTCGCGGAAGACCGGGGCCATCTGGTCCTTGCAGTGCTGGACGATCCCCGCGATCTCGTCCTCGGTGACGAACGCGCCCTGGAGGCGGGTCGGCTTGTTCGCGCCCATCGGCAGGAACAGTCCGTCACCCTTTCCGATGAGCTTTTCGGCGCCGGGCTGATCGAGGATGACGCGGCTGTCGGCCAGCGAGGAGGTCGCGAAGGCGAGCCTCGACGGCACGTTCGCCTTGATCAGGCCGGTCACGACGTCCACGGACGGCCGCTGGGTGGCGAGGACCAGATGGATGCCGGCGGCGCGGGCCAGCTGGGTGATGCGCACGATCGCGTCCTCGACGTCACGCGGCGCCACCATCATCAGGTCCGCGAGCTCGTCGACGATCACCAGCAGATACGGGTACGGGGTCAGCTCCCGCTCGCTGCCCTCGGGCAGCTTGACCTTGCCGTTGCGGATCGCCTCGTTGAAGTCGTCGATATGGCGGAAACCGAACGCCGCCAGGTCGTCGTAGCGGAGGTCCATCTCGCGCACGACCCACTGAAGAGCCTCGGCGGCCCGCTTGGGGTTGGTGATGATCGGCGTGATCAGGTGCGGAATGCCCTCGTACGCGGTGAGTTCGACCCGCTTGGGGTCGACGAGCACCATCCGTACGTCCTCCGGCGTCGCCCGCACCATGACCGAGGTGATCAGACAGTTGATGCAGGACGACTTGCCGGAGCCGGTCGCGCCGGCCACCAGGACGTGCGGCATCTTCGCCAGGTTGGCCATCACATAGCCGCCCTCGACGTCCTTGCCGAGCGCGACGAGCATCGGATGGTCGTCCTCGGCCGCGTCCGCCAGGCGCAGCACGTCGCCGAGGTTGACCATCTCGCGGTCGGTGTTCGGGATCTCGATGCCGACCGCCGACTTGCCGGGGATCGGCGAGATGATCCGTACGTCCGGGCTGGCCACCGCGTACGCGATGTTCTTGGTCAGCGCGGTGATCCGCTCGACCTTCACGGCCGGGCCGAGCTCCACCTCGTACCGGGTGACCGTCGGGCCCCGGGTGAAGCCGGTGACGGCCGCGTCGACCTTGAACTCCGTGAAGACGTTCTGCAGCGAGGCCACTATGGCGTCGTTGGCGGCGCTGCGCGTCTTGCCCGGGCCGCCCCGCTCCAGCAGGTCCAGCGAGGGCAGCGCGTAGGTGATGTCGCCCGCGAGCTGGAGCTGCTCGGCGCGCGAGGGCATCTCGGAGTGGGCCGGGGCCGCCTTGGTCAGATCCGGTACGACGGCGGGCGCGCCCGGGGTCGCCCTGGGCGCCGGCTTGGTGACGTCGGCCTTGGCGGCGGGCTGCGCCCCGGCCTTGGCGGCGGCCTCGCCGCGGGCCGTGGGCACCGGTGTGGTGCTGCCGCGCTCCCGCTCGACGGAGACGCCCTGGGTGAGGTCGGCGACGATCGGGGACGGCGGCAGGCCGTTCAGTACGGCGCCGTCGAGCGCGGCGGCCGCGGCGGCGGCCACGTCGACCGGGTCCATCGGCAGGTCGAACGCCGGTTGCACCGAGGCGCGCCGGGGCTTGCGTCGCTGCGAGAGCGCCGCCTGCTCGGCCTCGTCCTGGCCGTACTCGTCCGACGGGGCGACGCGGCGCCCGGGCGTACGCCGGGCGCGCGGTGCGGGTTCCTCGTCGCGCCAGTCGTCTTCGTACAGCTCGTCCTCGCCGTACTCCCCCGGCAGGGGCTCGACGATGCCGAGCCGGGCGCCCAGGGCCCGCAGCCGCTGCGGGATGGCGTTGACGGGTGTCGCGGTGACGACGAGCAGCCCGAAGACGGTCAGCAGCACCAGCATCGGCACCGCCAGGACGTCGCCCATCAGGAATTCGAGCGGCTTGGACGCGGCCCAGCCGATGAGGCCGCCCGCGTCCTGCATCGCGCTGGTGCCGTCGTCCCGGCCCGGTGAGCCACAGGCGATGTGGACCTGGCCGAGCACGCCGAGCACCAGCGCGGAGAGGCCGATCACGATCCGGCCGTTGGCCTCGGGCCTCTCCGGGTAGAGGATCAGCCGGACCGCGATCGCGCCGAGCAGCAGCGGCAGCAGCAGGTCGAGCCGTCCGAACGCGCCGGTCACCAGCATCTCGACGAGATCACCGACCGGGCCGCGCAGATTCGACCAGGTACCCGCGGCGACGATCAACGCGACACCGAGCAGCAGCAGGGCGAGCCCGTCCTTGCGGTGGGCCGGGTCCAGGCCCTTGGCGCCCCGCCCTATGCCGCGAAACATCGCCCCGACCCCATGGGCCGCGCCCAGCCAGACGGCGCGCGCGAGCCGGTACACGCCCCCGGTGGGCGAAGGCGCCGGCTTGGGCGCGGGCTTGGCGGCCGCCGCCTTCTTGACCGGTGCCTTTTTGGCGGGGGCTTTCTTCGCGGGCGCGGCAGCCCTCTTCGCGGGCGCCTTCTTGGCGGGCGCGGCAGCCCTCTTCGCGGGTGCCGCGGTACGGCCGGTGCGCTTCGCGGTGCCCGCCGTGCCCTGGGAACCCTTGCCGGACGTACGTGAGGCCATGGTGCTGAGGTTACCGGTGCGGGCGGCGGTCGACACGACGGCCGGTGCTTCACCCGTTCGTGTCGTACCGAAAGACGATACTCACGTACGCACAAAAGGGCCTGACGCGTCATCAGCGTCAGGCCCCTCCGGACCGCTCGGTTCCGCGCCGCTCAGTGCGCTCAGTTCTGCGAGGGCAGGGCTGCCGTGCCACTGCCGGTGCCCGGCTCCAGGGCGTCAAGAGCCCGCCGCAGACCGGTCAGTTTGCGCTCCAGGTGGGCGGCGGTGGCCACCGCCGCCGCGTCCGCCGACTCGTCGTCGAGCTGCTTGGAGAGCGCCTCGGCCTGCTCCTCGACCGCCGCGAGCCGCGCGGACAGTTCGGCGAGGAGGCCCGCCGGCTCCTTGGGGTCGCCGGCCGTCTGGCCGCCGCCCTCCAGCTGGAGCCGCAACAGCGCGGCCTGCTCGCGCAGCTGACAGTTCTTCATATAGAGCTCGACGAACACCGACACCTTGGCGCGCAGCACCCAGGGGTCGAAGGGCTTCGAGATGTAGTCGACGGCTCCCGCCGCGTACCCCCGGAACGTGTGGTGCGGGCCGTGGTTGATGGCGGTGAGGAAGATGATCGGGATGTCCCGGGTCCGCTCCCGCCGCTTGATGTGCGCGGCGGTCTCGAAACCGTCCATGCCCGGCATCTGGACGTCCAGCAGGATGACTGCGAAATCGTCCGTCAGCAGTGCTTTGAGCGCTTCCTCCCCTGACGATGCCCGCACCAGTGTCTGATCGAGCGCAGAGAGGATGGCCTCCAGCGCCAGCAGATTCTCCGGCCGGTCATCGACCAGGAGGATCTTGGCCTTCTGCACCATGGCCCGTCCTCCTCGCCCCGGCAGTGCACCGGGCGCCGCCCCAGGGGACGACTCCCTTGCGCCGCCCGTCCTTGTGCCGGTCATCGTAGCCGCACCCCGCCTGTCGCCACACCCTGTCACCGCGATGTCACTGTGCACGTAGCAGAAACGTAGTGGGAGACCAGAAGGTTCCCCGAATATCGCCGTCTCACACGCCTTCGGCCACAGTCAGTCAGCAACTCGCGGTGAACCGTGCGGCCACCGATCACTTCCCGCGCATCCACTGCTCCATCACCGAGAGCAGATGGTCGGGGTCGACCGGCTTGGTGACGTAGTCGGACGCGCCGGACTCGATGGCCTTCTCCCGGTCGCCCTTCATCGCCTTCGCGGTGAGCGCGATGATGGGCAGCCCCGCGAACTGTGGCATACGACGAATCGCCGAAGTCGTGGCGTACCCGTCCATCTCGGGCATCATGATGTCCATCAGCACGACGGCCGTGTCCTCGTGCTG
Source organism: Streptomyces sp. NPDC059994 (assembly GCF_042737755.1). Classification (NCBI taxonomy): domain Bacteria; kingdom Bacillati; phylum Actinomycetota; class Actinomycetes; order Kitasatosporales; family Streptomycetaceae; genus Streptomyces; species Streptomyces sp. NPDC059994. The sequence continues at coordinate 9,368 of NZ_JBHWUR010000043.1, read as the reverse complement.
TTCCAGGACCTCGATCCCCTCGCGGCCGTTCTCGGCGTACAGCACCGACAGGCCGTGCTGCTCCAGGACGCTGGTGAGCGCGAAGACGTTGCGTACGTCGTCGTCGACGATCAGCACCTTCTCGCCACCGAAGTGGAAGGTGCGCGTCGGCGCGCGCTCCGGCTCCTGGGCGGCCCAGGAGTCCTGCGCCCCTCCCGGCTGGCCGGGCAGCGTCGCCGGGGGCTCCGTGCCCAGCGCCTTGCGGCGGCGCCGGAACAGCCCGGCCGCCCCCATCTGGCTCTCGCCCGGCGTGGGCGCCGCGCTCTCGTGCGGGACGAGGTCCTGCCGTGCGCCGTCCGCCGGGGCGCCCTCGGCGGACGCCTCGCCACCGGGCGGCAGCTGCGGGTAGCCCTGCGGCGGCAACTCGCTGGGGTGCAGCGGGAGATAGAGCGTGAAGGTGGAGCCGCGGCCGGGCTCGCTCGCCGCGTGGATCTCGCCGCCGAGCAGCCGGGCGATCTCGCGGCTGATGGAGAGGCCGAGGCCGGTGCCGCCGTACTTGCGGCTGGTCGTGCCGTCGGCCTGCTTGAACGCCTCGAAGATCACCCGCATCTTGCTGGCCGCGATGCCGATGCCGGTGTCGGTGACCGAGAACGCGATCAGATCGGCGTCCGCGTCGCGCAGCGAGCCCGCCTCCAGGAGCTGTTCGCGGATCGCGTGCGGAACGTCGGCGTGGGCGGGCCTGATCACCAGCTCGACGGCGCCGCTGTCGGTGAACTTCACCGCGTTCGACAGCAGGTTGCGCAGCACCTGCAGCAGCCGCTGCTCATCGGTGTGCAGCGTCGCCGGAAGCTCCGGCGAGACCCGTACGGAGAAGTCGAGCCCCTTCTCCGCGGTGAGCGGCCTGAACGTCGCCTCCACGTAGTCGACGAGCTGCACCAGGGCGATCCGGGTCGGACTGACGTCCATCTTGCCCGCCTCGACCTTGGACAGGTCGAGGATGTCGTTGATGAGCTGGAGCAGATCCGAACCCGCACCATGGATCGTTTCCGCGAACTCGACCTGCTTCGGCGAGAGGTTGCCCTCCGCGTTGTCGGCGAGCAACTTGGCCAGGATCAGCAGCGAGTTGAGGGGCGTGCGCAGCTCGTGCGACATGTTCGCCAGGAACTCGGACTTGTAGCGCATCGAGACCGCGAGCTGTTCGGCGCGCTCCTCCAGGACCTGCCGGGCCTCCTCGATCTCGGTGTTCTTCACCTCGATGTCACGGTTCTGCTGGGCGAGCAGCTCGGCCTTCTCCTCCAGCTCCGCGTTGGACTCCTGCAGGGCCTTCTGCCGGTTCTCCAGCTCCGCCGACCGCTCGCGCAGCTGCTCGGTCAGCTCCTGCGACTGCTTGAGCAGCACCTCCGTCTTGGAGTTGACGCTGATCGTGTTGACGCTGGTCGCGATCATCTCCGCGATCTGGTTGAGGAAGTCCTTCTGGATGTGGGTGAACGGCTGGAACGACGCCAGCTCGATCACGCCGAGGACCTTGCCCTCGAAGAGCACCGGCAGCACGATCACATGGGCGGGCGGCGCCTCCCCGAGGCCGGAGGAGATCTTCAGATAGCCCGGCGGCACGTTCTCCACCAGGATCGTGCGCTTCTCCTCCGCCGCCGTGCCGATCAGCGTCTCGCCGGGCCGGAACGAGGTGGGCATCGAGCCCGACGAGTACCCGTAACTCCCGCGCATCTTCAGCTCGTACGGGCTGTCCTCGTCCCCGCCGACCTCGGGGGAGCCGGCGGCCGGCAGGGCGAGGAAGAACGCGCCGTGCTGGGCCGAGACCACGGGCGTCAGCTCGGTCATGATCAGGGAGGCGACGTCGTCCAGATCGCGGCGGCCCTGCATCAGGCCGGAGATGCGGGCGAGGTTGCCCTTGAGCCAGTCCTGCTCCTTGTTGGCGACCGTGGTGTCGCGCAGGTTGGCGATCATCGTGTTGATGTTGTCCTGGAGGGCCTGGATCTCGCCCGCCGCGTCCACGTCGATCTTGAGGTTGAGGTCGCCGCGGGTCACCGCGGTGGCGACAGCCGCGATGGCGCGCACCTGCCGGGTCAGGTTCCCGGCCATCTCGTTCACGGACTCGGTGAGGTCGCGCCAGGTGCCGTCGACGTCGCGTACGCGCGCGTGGCCGCCGAGCTGGCCCTCGGTGCCCACCTCGCGGGCGACCCGGGTGACCTCCACGGCGAACGACGACAGCTGGTCGACCATCGTGTTGATGGTGTTCTTCAGCTCCTGGATCTCACCGCGCGCATCGATGTCGATCTTCTTGGTGAGATCGCCCTTGGCGATGGCGGTGGTGACGGTGGCGATCTGGCGCACCTGGCCGGTGAGGTTGTCGGCCATGGAGTTCACCGATTCGGTGAGGTCCTTCCACGTGCCGGAGACACCGGGGACGCGGGCCTGGCCGCCGAGGATGCCGTCGGTGCCCACCTCGCGCGCGACCCTCGTGACCTGGTCGGCGAAGGAGGACAGGGTCGTCACCATCGTGTTGACGGTGTCGGCGAGTTCCGCGACCTCGCCGCGCGCCTCGACCGTCACCTTCTTGGTGAGGTCGCCGTTGGCGACCGCCGTCGACACCCGGGCGATGTTGCGCACCTGGTAGGTGAGGTTCGCGGCCATCAGGTTGACGTTGTCGCTGAGGTCCTTCCAGATGCCGGTGACCCCGCGCACCCGGGCCTGGCCGCCGAGGATGCCCTCGGTGCCCACCTCGCGCGCGACCCTCGTCACCTCGTCCGCGAAGTTGGAGAGCTGGTCGACCATCGTGTTGACGGTCGTCACCAGCTCCAGGATCTCGCCCTTGGCGTCGACGGTGATCTTCTTCGAGAGGTCGCCCTTGGCGACCGCCGTCGTCACCTCGGCGATGTTTCGCACCTGGAACGTCAGGTTGTTCGCCATGAAGTTGACGGACTGGGTGAGGTCCTTCCAGGTGCCCGAGACGCCCTGCACCTCGGCCTGGCCGCCCAGGATGCCCTCGGTGCCCACCTCGCGGGCCACCCGGGTCACCTGCTCCGCGAAGTTCGAGAGCTGGTCGACCATCGTGTTCAGGACGTTCTTCAGTTCCAGGATCTCGCCGCGGGCGTCCACGTCGATCTTCTGCGACAGGTCACCGCGCGCCACCGCCGTGGCGACCTGGGCGATGTTGCGGACCTGGGCGGTGAGGTTGCCGGCCATGCCGTTCACCGAGTCGGTCAGATCGCGCCACACACCGGCCACGCCCGGCACCTGCGCCTGGCCGCCGAGGCGGCCGTCGGTGCCCACCTCGCGCGCGACCCTGGTCACCTGCTCGGCGAAGCCGGACAGCTGGTCGACCATGTTGTTGATGGTGTTCTTCAGTTCCAGGATCTCGCCGCGGGCGTCCACGTCGATCTTCTGCGACAGGTCACCGCGCGCCACCGCCGTGGTCACCTGGGCGATCTGGCGCACCTGGGAGGTGAGGTTGCCCGCCATGAAGTTGACGGAGTCGGTGAGTTCCTTCCAGGTGCCCAGGACGCCGTCCACCCGGGCCTGGCCGCCGAGCCGGCCCTCCGTGCCCACGTCCTGCGCCATCCGCGTCAACTGGGCGGAGAACGACGCCAGCTGGTCGACCATCGTGTTGACGGTGTTCTTCAGCTCCAGCATCTCGCCGGAGACGTCCACCGTGACCTTCTGCGACAGGTCGCCGTTGGCGACCGCCGTCGTCACCTGGGCGATGTTGCGCACCTGACCGGTGAGGTTGCGGAACGCGTTGTTGACGGAGTCCGTCAGGTCCTTCCAGGTGCCGGCCGCGCCCGGCACCTCGGCCTGGCCGCCCAGACGCCCCTCGACGCCGACCTCACGGGCCACCCGGGTCACTTCGGAACCGAACGACTGGAGCTGGTCCACCATCGTGTTGACGGTGTTCTTCAGCTCCAGCATCTCGCCCGCGACGTCGACCGTGACCTTCTGGGTCATGTCGCCGTTGGCGACCGCCGTGGTCACCTGGGCGATGTCGCGCACCTGCGTCGTCAGATTGCGGAAGACCGTGTTGACCGAGTCGGTCAGGTCCTTCCAGGTGCCCGCCGCGCCCGGCACCTGCGCCTGACCGCCCAGCAGGCCCTCGGCGCCGACCTCGTTGGCGACCCGGGTCACCTCGTCGGCGAACGTACGCAGTGTCTCGGTCATCTGGTTGATCGTCTCGGCGAGCTGGGCGACCTCCCCGCGCGCGTTGACGGTCACCTTCTGCGACAGGTCGCCGTTGGCGACCGCCGTCGTCACCTGGGCGATCCCGCGCACCTGGGCGGTGAGGTTGCCCGCCATCAGGTTGACGGAGTCGGTCAGGTCCTTCCACACTCCCGCGACGCCCGGCACCTGCGCCTGGCCGCCGAGCTCGCCCTCGGTGCCCACCTCGCGCGCGACCCTGGTCACCTCGGAGGAGAACGAGGAGAGCTGGTCGACCATCGTGTTCACGGTGTTCTTCAGCTGGAGCATCTCGCCGGCGACGTGCACGGTCACCTTGCGCGACAGATCGCCCTTGGCGACCGCCGTCGTCACGAGAGCGATGTCACGTACCTGGGCGGTCAGCCGGTACGCCATCGTGTTCACCGAATCCGTGAGGTCCTTCCACGAACCGGACATTCCGCGCACCTGTGCCTGGCCGCCGAGCTTGCCCTCGGTGCCGACCTCCAGTGCGACCCTCGTCACTTCGTCGGTGAACGCCGACAGCTGATCGACCAGGTTGTTGACGGTTCGCCCCACTTTGAGGAATTCGCCGCGCAACGGCCGCTCGGCGTTGTCCACACCGTGCGAACGCAGGTCCATGCGCTGTTCCAGATCACCCTCGGCGACCGCCGACAGCACCCTGCCGACCTCGGAGACCGGCCTGGCCAGATCGTCCACCAGGGCGTTGGAGGCGTCGATGGCGGCCGCCCAGGAGCCCTCACAGGCCCCGTTCTCCAGCCGCTCGCTCAGCTTCCCCTCGCGCCCCACCATCCGCCGTACCCGGGCGATCTCCCCGGTCAGATGGAGGTTGCGGTCGGCGACCTCGTTGAAAACGGCGGCGATCTCGGCCATCACCCCGTCCCCGGAGACGGTCAGCCGCTTGCGGAAATTGCCGTCCCGCATCGACGCCAGTGCGGCGAGCAGCCGCTGCAGCGCAGCGGTGTCCACCTCGGTCGTCCCCTTGCCGCGGGTCCGTCCGCCTTTCGCGCGCGTGCTCTTGCCACGCGCCGCCACGCCAGACTCCACCGTGTCCCTCCCGCAGGGGTCGACCGCCCTCGTCGGGCTTCCTTCAAGCCTTCCCAGTGTTTCACCATGACCGAACCCGGCCATAACAGTTCGGCAGCTTCGCATACCGTCCCCGCCCTCGCAGGGCGGAAACACTGGTGACCGGCATCCGCCAGGACAGCGAAGGTAAGTAACCTGGCTTCCGGCTGTCCAACCGCCCCGGTCCGTCCGAAGGCGGGAGCGCCCCCTGCTCCTCTGAGCCCGGGGACAGCGGACGCCACAAGGACGACCACGGGACACCGGAGGGGGCGGGCCACACATGGGAGTGTTGATTCCCGGGGGGCACCTTCCCGGACCCCGGCAGGGGAAACCGGGCGTCGAGACGCGTACGAGGAGTTCTGTGATCACCGCGCGGGCGGAAGCCAGCTTCGAACCCGTCGGGCGGTCCGTCGCGACCGCCCGCGCCTTCGTCCGCGACACCCTCCAGGGCTGGGGGTACGCGGACGTCGTCGACGACGCCGTCGTCCTCACCAGTGAGCTCGTCACCAACGCGGTCGTCCACGCGGGCACCGCCGCCGACGTACTCTGTCTGCGCTCCGAGGACGGCGTCCGGGTCGAGGTCGCCGACCATTACCCCGAACGGGAAGTTCCGCTCCACGCCTCCCCCGCCGAGGTCGCAGGCCCCGAACGTGAGAACGGCCGCGGCCTGCTGCTGTGCGCCGCCCTCGCCTCCCGCTGGGGCGTCGAGTACACACCCACCCAGAAGCACGTCTGGTTCCAGCTCGACCTCCCCGCCCGCCCGGTGGGCACCCGCTCGGCCGGACCGGCCCTGCCCGTCGAGCTGCTGCCCGTCACCGACGGCCGGGTCCGCGTCGCGGTCATCCAGATCGACCGCACCGGCGCCGTCCGCGCCTGGAACGAGGACGCCGAGGAACTGTTCGGCTACCCCGCCGAGAAGGTCACCGGCAAACAGCTCACCGAGTTCGCGGCCTGGCCGCACACCCCCGGCACCTCCACCGGAATCGTCGAGGCCCTGCAACTCTCGCGCTGGGAGGGAAGTTACGGCATCCGCAGCGCAGACGGCCGCGTCCTGCCCGTGTACGCGTCACATCTTCGGGTACGCGACACCAATGGCGAGCCGTCCACCGTCTGCCTGCTGGTCCGCGACGACGAGCGGGCCGTGCTGCAGACCCCGGTGCGGGCCCCCGCCGACTCCACCTCCATGGGCGAGAGCCGCAACGTCGACCCGTTCGAGGTCTTCATCGGCTCCCCCGCCCCCGACGACCTCGACGGACTGCTCCAGCGGACCGTGGAGCGCGCCCGCGACATGCTCGACGGCGACGCCGCGTTCCTGCTCCTGGCCACCGACGACGAGACCGAGCTGGAGGTCCGGGCCACCACCGGCCTCCCGTCCGCCCGCCAGCGCTTCGCGCGCGTGCCCGTCGAAGCGGGTACCGGCCGCTACGGCTCGGCCAGGATGCCCGCCGTCCACGAGGACCTCGCGGCCGTCCCCGGCGCCGTCCCGATCCTCGGCGGCTCCGGCATGCGCTCGGTCGTCACCGTCCCGCTCAAGGTCGAGGGCCGCCTCACCGGCTCCCTCGGCGTCGCCGCCGAGTCGGCCGGGCGCTACTCCAACGAAGAAGCGCTGCGCCTCCAGTTCGCCGCCGACCGCATCGCGCTCGCCGTCGAGTCGGCACGGCTGGGCGAGCTCGAACGGCTGCGCCGGGGATCGCTGAGCTTCCTCGTGGAAGCCTCGGACCTGCTCGCGGGAACCCTGGACCGGGACCAGACGTTGGCCCTGATGGCACAGATGACCGTCCCCACCCTCGCCACCTGGTGCGCCGTCTACACGATCGCGGACCAGGCCTCCGATCCGTACCTGTCGTACGTCCTCCACGAGGACGAGGAGCGCATCGACGGCCTCAAGGCGCTCCTCTCCAAGATCGACCCGCCGGAGCCGGTCCCCACCCCGGGCGCCCGCGTCTGGACCGCCCCCGGTGAAGCGGCCCACCAGGCCGCGCTGCGCACCTCCATGCGCGACCTCGGCCGCGGCACCAGCCCGCACCTGGGCAGCGGCCTCAGCACCACGCTGTCCACTGCCGCCGCGGTCGGCGGTGAGACGGTCGTCCTGCCCCTGGTCGCCCGCAACCGCGTCATCGGCATGCTCACGCTCGGCAAGCCCTCCGACGACCACTTCCGCCAGGAGATCCTGGAACTGGCCGAAGACCTCTCGCGCCGGGCCGCGCTCGCCCTCGACAACGCCCGCCTCTACTCCGAGCGCACGGCCATCAGCCGCTCCCTCCAGCGCAGCCTCCTGCCGCCCGGCCTCCCGCAGATCCCCGGCGTCGAGGTCGAGGTCATCTACCGCGCGGCCGGCGAGGGCAACGAGGTCGGCGGCGACTTCTACGACCTCTTCCCGATCCGCGACGGCGCGTACGGCTTCGCCATCGGCGACGTCTGCGGCACCGGCCCCGAGGCCGCGGCCGTCACGGGCCTGGCCCGCCACGCCCTGCGCCTCCTCGCCCGCGAGGGTTTCGGCGGCCCGGCGGTCCTGGAGCGCCTCAACGCCGCGATCCTCGACGAGGGCGCCCGCAGCCGCTTCCTGACGCTCCTGTACGGCGAGTTGTGGCCGCAGGAGGACGGCAGCGCGGTGCTGAAGATCGTCTGCGCGGGCCATCCGCTCCCGCTGCGCCTGCGCCAGGACGGCACGGTCGAACCCGCCGCCGAACCCCAGCCGCTGCTCGGCGTCATGGAGGACCTGGAGCTGTACGAGCAGACGATCACCCTGGACCCGGGCGACGTCCTGCTGTGTGTGACCGATGGCATCACCGAGCGCCGCGAGGGTACCCGGATGCTGGGAGACGACGGTCTGACCGACGTCCTCGCCACGTGTACGGGCCTGACCGCCGGCGCCGTTGCGGCCCGCGTCCTGCGCGCGGTGGAACGCTTCGCCGCCGAGCCCGCGTCCGACGACATGGCGATCCTGTCGATGCGCATCCCGGAACAGCCCCGGCACTAAGCGGGGCCGGGGGCCCCGACAGGGCCGAGGGCCACCGGAAACCGGTGGCCGTAAGAACGCGAAAGGCCCCGCCCAATTGGGCGGGGCCTTTCATCGTCTTACTGCTGAGCCCCCATGCGGAATCGAACCGCAGACCTTCTCCTTACCATGGAGACGCTCTACCGACTGAGCTATAGGGGCCGGTTGTTGTTTCGGGGTTTCCCCCTCACCAACGAGATAAAGCATACCCCGGATCAGACGGTGGTCCGAACCGCGCTCGCCAGTTCCTCCGGCGCGCTTTCCGGCGCCCCCGTCACGCGGGCTGAAGGAGCCCTCCGAGGGCATTGCAGACCGAGACCAACTTCCGTACGCCCGCGTCGGAAAGCCCGTCCAGACGGGGCAGCGCGAGCGTCTCGTCCACGGCCCGCTCGGTCTCCGGCAGCACACAGCCGACCCGCCTGAACTCCCGCGTCCGGTGCACGGGCGTAAGCACGGGCACCTCGCACTCGACCCCGCGCCGCCGCAACAGCCGCGCGAACGCGTCCCGATCGGGCCGCCCGTTCCCGGGCACCCTTACGACATAGCGCTGGTACCCGTGCCCGGCGGCCGGTACGGGCGTCCGCACTCCGATGAGCCGCCGGTCCAAATACCCGGCCCGCTCCCGGCGTTGCACGACGTCGCCGCCGCCGTCTTCGTCTTCGTCCTTCTCCACCAGCAACAGCCCGAGCCGGTCGGCGAGTTGCCTGAACTGCCCGGCGTCGGCCGGGTGCCCGAAGCGGTGGACGAGTACGAGCCCGACGGTCCGCGAGGTCACGACGGCCTCGATGCCTCCGACGCCCAGGCAGTACGTCTCCGGGTCTATGTCGGCGAACACCGGCAGGGCACCGGCCGCCACCACGGCCCCCGCCACCGCACCGTCGTCGTACGCCGGCACGATCACTTCGTCCCCGGCCGCGAAGCCCGCGGACTCCAGCTTTCCGATGATCCCCATAGCTGGGCATGGTGCTCGCACGATATGAACAGCAGGTGATCGGGCATAAAAAAACGCGGGTCCCCGAGCCGAAGCTCGGGAACCCGCGTTGAAAATTTGTTCGGCGGTGTCCTACTCTCCCACAGGGTCCCCCCTGCAGTACCATCGGCGCTGAAAGGCTTAGCTTCCGGGTTCGAAATGTAACCG
>NZ_JBHWUR010000042.1:19960-59541 GCF_042737755.1 Streptomyces sp. NPDC059994 | reverse complement strand
TCGGCCTCGGCCTCGGTCTCCTCGGCGGCCTTGGGCGCACCCGCCGGAGCCGTGGCCTTACGGGTGGCGCGGCGGCGGGTGCGCGCCGGAGCGGCCTCGGCGGCGGCGGGTGCCTCGGCCGGGGCCTCGGTGGCCGCGGCGGCCGTCTCGGGCGCGTCGGCGCCGGCGGCTCCCGGCGGACCGGCGGGCCGCGACGCCGCGCGGCGCCTGCGGCGCGGCGGCAGCGTGTCGCTGGGGCTGTTGTTGTCGTCCCCGGTCACACCGGGTTCGTTCTTCTCGTTCTCAAGCATGCGGGCGTAGCTCCCGTCACGCTCCCGGGCGCCGCGCCTGGTTCCGGTCCGGCGGCACGTCCGCGTGATGTGCGCGGGTGACGTCGTCCGGGGCGCGGTCGCCGCACGGGAGCTGATATGTCCGGCTCGCCGGTTCCGTACGCGATGTACGCACGGCCTGGCGAAAGTCTTCTGGTCTGTGCGCTGCCCGACCCAGGTGGCTCCCGAGTACCAGGGCTGCGCTACAACGACTGCCCCTTGCGGCGGGACCGCCCCCAAGGCCTAGAGGGCCAGGGAGGTACCCCCAGGCGCCGTCGCAGAAGCGGTCCCGGCGGCCTTGGGTGGAGCGGCCGGGGCTGCCTCGCGGTCGGGCGCGAGCGGGTCGGTCACCGTGCCGGACTCCTCGTCGAAGAGCCCCTGCGCCAGCCTGGTCACCGCTGCGGGGACCGGCGGCGCCAGGTCGGCCACAGCTCGGAGACCGGACAGGACGTCGTCGGGTCGCACGGCAGGTGTCAGGTGCCGTACCACCAGGCGCAGTATCGCACAGGGCTTGTCCACCGGCCTATTGATGGGCGCGGCGGGAGCCGCTCCGGCGGAGCCGACGAAGTCGGACTGTGGAGGAAGCGCCTGGAGTCCGGCGACCGCGCCGCGCGTGTCGAAGGTGCGCACGCCGTTCTTGGTCTTGCGCTGGACCTCGACGGTCTCGGCGGCGAGGAAGGCCTCGACGGCCTTCTCGGCGTCCTCGACGGCCACGCCGTCGAGGCGCATCTCCCAGATGGAGGCGGTCAGCCGGTCGGCGAGGCCCGAGGTGCGGGCCTCCACGGCGTCGGTGATGTCGAGCCCGGTGGGCAGCGACTCGTCGAGCAGCGTGAGCAGCTTCGCCGGGTCGCGGTACTCGGTGAGCGCGATCTCCAGGTACTCGGCCTCGGAGCCGGTGCCGGTGGGGGCGGCGTTCGCGTACGAGACCTTGGGGTGCGGGGTGAAGCCCGCCGAGTACGCCATGGGCACTTCGGCGCGGCGCAGCGCGCGTTCGAAGGCGCGCTGGAAGTCGCGGTGGCTGGTGAACCGGAGGCGGCCGCGCTTGGTGTAGCGCAGTCGGATGCGCTGCACCGCGGGTGCGGGCGGCGGGCCTTCGGGCTGTCGCTTGCCCAGTGGTTCTCTCCTCGTGCGGGGCGGGCGCGGTGGGCGCCGCCCACCTGTCCTGTGGGGGCCCTCCGGTCACAGCCCGCGCGCCGCCCGGCTCATCCCTCCGACTTGTGGAGGGAGATCTCGGGGGCGGGCACCGCGCCGGAGGCAGTAGTTGTACTACCCAGAGTACGCGCAGGATGCGGTGGTGGTTCCCGGGGCGGGCCGCCCACGAGCGCCCGCCGGGTTTCGGCGCGGGCCTGCCGGACGGTGTCGCGGGCCGCGGCGAGGGCTTCGCGCGCGGTGCGTCCTGCGGCGCCGAGCGCGGCACCCGCGACCCGTCCGGCCTCGACGGCGGCCCGCTTCACCGGGGCCCACACCGTGTCCCGGACCCAGTGCAGGACGGGCGCGCACACCGTCCGCCACACCCACCGCACCGGCCGTCCGACCAGCTGCCACCCGAGCCACTTCAGCCCGCGCCCGACGGCCCGGGAGAGGTGTCCGGCGATCCGCCAGGCGTGCCCGAACGCGGCGGCGACCTCGCGGGCGACGACCGCGACGGCGTGCCCGATCGGCGTCAGCACACGCCGGTAGAACCACTCGACGGGCACCACAAACAAGACCAAACCCACTCGAACGAGGGCAGTTCCGATCGCGGAGACGACCATCCCGATCCCCCGGGCGGCCCAGGCGAGCCCCACCCCGAGCCCGGCGCCGACCCAGGCCAGCCCGACCCACGCTCCGGTCGCGACCCGGGCCAGCCCCGCCCCCACCCCGGTCGCGACCCAGGCCAGCCCCGCCCCCACCCCGGCGGCGGCCCACGCGATGCCATGGCCCACCGGAGTGAGCACATACCGGTACAGCCACACCACCGGGGCGACCACCCCGTACCGCCACACCGGCACGACCAGCCACCGCCACAGCCACGCCAGCGGGGTCACCACCAAGGTGCGGAGCAGCCAGGACAGGCAGTGGCCGAGGAAGGCGAGGGGGACCACGACCAGCGTGTGGCCCAGCCACTTCAGCGCGCGGCCCGCCGGGCGCAGGACCGTGCGGTGGAGGGCACGGGCGGCCGCGGCCAGGACGTCCCAGATCATGCGGACCGGCACGACCAGGACCAGGACGATGATCCGCACGGGGATGCGGATCGCGACGGTCAGACAGCCCTCGGGCTGCCCCGGCGGCGGTTGCTGCGGGAGTTCCATGGACGTCAGGACGCGGCAAAGGCCCCGCATCGTTGCGATGCGGGGCCTGCCGTGATCAACCGGTGATCGAGTGGTTACTTGACGACCGTCAACGGAAGCAGTTTCTTGCCCGTCGGGCCGATCTGGATGTGCGTGTCCATCTGCGGGCACACACCGCAGTCGAAGCACGGCGTCCAGCGGCAGTCCTCGACCTCGGTCTCGTCCAGCGCGTCCTGCCAGTCCTCCCAGAGCCAGTCCTTGTCGAGACCGGAGTCCAGGTGGTCCCAGGGCAGGACCTCCTCGTACGTACGCTCGCGCGTGGTGTACCAGTCGACGTCCACGCCGTACGACGGCAGCGTCTTCTCGGCGCAGGCCATCCAGCGGTCGTAGGAGAAGTGCTCGCGCCAGCCGTCGAAGCGGCCGCCGTCCTCGTAGACGGCCCGGATGACGGAGCCGACGCGGCGGTCGCCGCGCGAGAGCAGGCCCTCGACGATGCCCGGCTTGCCGTCGTGGTAGCGGAAGCCGATGGAGCGGCCGTACTTCTTGTCGCCGCGGATCTTGTCGCGGAGCTTGCCCAGGCGCTCGTCCGTCTGCTCGGCGGAGAGCTGCGGCGCCCACTGGAACGGGGTGTGGGGCTTGGGGACGAAGCCGCCGATCGACACCGTGCAGCGGATGTCGTTCTGGCCCGACACCTCGCGGCCCTTGGCGATCACGTTGACCGCCATGTCGCCGATCTGCAGGACGTCGTCGTCGGTCTCGGTGGGCAGGCCGCACATGAAGTACAGCTTCACCTGGCGCCAGCCGTTGCCGTACGCGGTCGCGACGGTACGGATCAGGTCCTCTTCGGAGACCATCTTGTTGATGACCTTGCGCATGCGCTCGCTGCCGCCCTCGGGGGCGAAGGTCAGACCGGAGCGACGGCCGTTCCTGGTCAGCTCGTTGGCGAGGTCGACGTTGAAGGCGTCCACACGGGTGGAGGGGAGGGACAGGCCGATCTTGTCCTCCGTGTACCGGTCCGCGAGGCCCTTGGCGATCTCACCGATCTCGGTGTGGTCGGCGCTCGACAGGGACAGCAGGCCGACTTCCTCGAAGCCGGTCGCCTTGAGACCCTTCTCCACCATCTCGCCGATGCCGGTGATGCTTCGCTCCCGCACGGGGCGCGTGATCATGCCGGCCTGGCAGAAACGGCAGCCGCGGGTGCAGCCGCGGAAGATCTCGACGGACATGCGCTCGTGGACGGTCTCCGCGAGCGGCACGAGCGGCTGCTTCGGGTACGGCCACTCGTCGAGGTCCATGACGGTGTGCTTGCTGACCCGCCACGGCACGCCCGACTTGTTCGGGACGACACGGCCGATGCGGCCGTCCGGCAGGTACTCGACGTCGTAGAACGCCGGGACGTAGATGTTGCCGGTCTTGGCGAGGCGGAACAGGACCTCCTCGCGCCCGCCGGGGCGCCCTTCGGCCTTCCACCCGCGGATTATCTCGGTCATGTCGAGCACGGCCTGCTCGCCGTCGCCGATGACCGCGCAGTCGATGAAGTCCGCGACCGGCTCGGGGTTGAAGGCCGCGTGGCCGCCCGCGAGGACGATCGGGTCGTCCATGGTGCGGTCCTTGGACTCCAGCGGGATGCCCGCGAGGTCCAGGGCCGTGAGCATGTTGGTGTAGCCGAGCTCGGTGGAGAAGCTGAGGCCGAAGACGTCGAAGGCGCCGACCGGGCGGTGGCTGTCCACGGTGAACTGCGGAAGCTTGTGCTCGCGCATCAGCGCTTCCATGTCCGGCCACACGCTGTACGTGCGCTCGGCGAGGACGCCCTCGCGCTCGTTCAGCACCTCGTAGAGGATCATGACGCCCTGGTTGGGCAGCCCGACCTCGTACGCGTCCGGGTACATGAGCGCCCAGCGGACATCGCAGCTCCCCCAGTCCTTGACGGTGGAGTTGAGCTCGCCGCCGACGTACTGGATCGGCTTCTGCACGTGCGGGAGCAGAGCTTCGAGCTGCGGGAAGACAGACTCGGCAGCAGACATCTGGAACCTTCGTGAGCTGGCTGGGGGGCGACTCTCAAGCGTAACCCGAGTCGAGCCGCCCCCGGCACGGCGATCTTGAACGGCCCCGCAGCGGTGGGCGCAGAGCGCCCGGCGCACCTCGCGGCTTTCCCATGGTGGACCACCTCCGCCCGCACGGAGAAGCCGTGCACCGATAAGCCGTGCACCGATAAAACGATCGCCAGCCCGTTCGGTTACGCCCCGAGCGCCGCCCGCAGCTTCGGCCGCGACGCCCTGTGCCACACCCCGGGCAGCTCCCGCTCGCGGTCGGCCGCCGCCGCCACCTCCTGGCCGTACAGGAGTCCCCAGGTGAACGCGGACTCGCCGGCCAGGTGGGCCTGGATCGCCAGGCCGCGCAGGGCCTCGCGGGCCACCACGCTGTCCTGGTGGTCGCCCAGGACCGTCTGCACCGCCTTCATCCGCTTGGCGAACCTCTTCGCGGGGGCGCCGAGCGCGGGCTCGGCGGCCTCGGCGGCGTACCGGGCGCGCTTGGCCGCCTTGCGGGCGGCGTGCATGGCCAGGTCGCGCGGCTCGCCGGGACCGAGCTCCAGGGCATGTGCTATCCGGCCCGCCAGCCGCTCGTAGTCCTTGATCACCGCCTTGGGCAGCACCTCCGCGACCGGCCGCCGGGCCGCCGGGCGAAGCGGCGGGGCGGCGAGCAGCGCGTCCAGGGTGTCGAGCAGGGCGAGGTAGCGCTTGCTGTCCAGGACCGCGAGGGTCTTGCGGCGCGAGCCGGAGCGGCGGGCGACGCTCCAGATGCGCAGCCGTCCCCGGACCGGTCCGAGCAGGAGGGTGCGGGTCAGGGCGGCGATGCGGTTCTGGAGGCGTTCGGTGAGCACTTCCTGGTCGCGGTCGACGCCGAGCTCGGCCGCGAGCCACTTCAGCTCCTCGCCGACGGGGTCGGTGACGGTCCGGTCGAGGACCTTCCCGTACGACTTGAAGGCGCTGCGCAGCCGGCGCGTGGCGACGCGCATCTGGTGGACGGAGTCGGGCAGCTCGCGCCGGACGGCCGGGTCGAAGCCGATCAGGGCGTCGCGCTGGGCGCGGAGGTAGCCGAGGACGTGGCCGCCGGCGGTGGCCTTGTCCCCGGCAGGAGTCCTGTCCGCGGCCGGGGGCTTGGGGAGGCCAGGTACCGACGGGGCCGTCTCCGCCAGCGCCCGCGCCAGTTTCGACGCGCTCTGCGACGGGCGCAGGCCCGTCTTGCGCAGGCGCTTCTCGACGCGGTCGAGGAGGGCGGGGTCCACCTCGTCGGCGAGTTCCACCTCGATCTCGGTCCAGGCGGCCGTGGCGACCTGCCCCGGGCTCAGCCGCTGCGCCCGCACCGCGTCGACGCTCACCTCGGCGAGCAGCGCGCCGTCCTCGTCGAGCAGATGGCGTACGTGGCGGGAGGAGAGCAGCCGTACGACGGGGGTCAGTGGCGTGTCGCGGACGCGGGAGCGCAGGAGGGCGGCCAGGGTGCGGGGGACGTCCGGGGACAGGGGTGCGCGGATCTCGTCGCGGATGCCGGTGGCGACCGGGAACTTCAGGTGCCAGCCCGCGTCGTCGCCGCCCGTTCTGCGGCGCAGGGTGAGGGAGTCCGCGGCCAGGCGCAGGTCCTGGGTGTCGTAGTAGACGGCGTCCAGCTCCGCCACGCCCTTGTCGACGACGCTGGCGACGCCCGCGGCCTTCGTGAGGTCGGGGAGCCGGACGTCGTCGCCGGTGGCTTCGTACTTCCGCTCGATCTCGCGCTTCGTCTCCGCCATGAATTGAATCTAGACGCGAAATCGGGCCCTAAACAGAGCGCCGGACCGGCCATCGCGGCCGGTCCGGCATTCCTCGTGGCCCAGGGGGCGCGCAGCAGCCATGTCACCCGCGCCCCCAGCGGGGCGCTCACGCCGTTATCGGGCGCTGCACTCTGATCGACTGGAGGAGTCCGATCGCCACCCAGACGGCGAACATCGACGATCCTCCGTATGAGACGAACGGCAGGGGCAGGCCCGCCACCGGCATGATGCCGAGCGTCATCCCGATGTTCTCGAAGGACTGGAACCCGAACCAGGCGATGATCCCGGCCGCCACGACCGTGCCGTACAGCTCGGTCGTCTCGCGGGCGATGCGGCAGGCGCGCCACAGGACCACGCCGAGCAGCACGAGGATCAGGCCCGCGCCGACGAAGCCGAGCTCCTCGCCCGCGACGGTGAAGACGAAGTCCGTCTGCTGTTCGGGGACGAACTGGCCGGTGGTCTGGCTGCCCTTGAACAGTCCGGTGCCGGTCAGTCCGCCGGAGCCGATGGCGATACGGGCCTGGTTGGTGTTGTAGCCGACGCCCGCCGGGTCGAGGTTGGGGTTGGCGAAGGCCGCGAAGCGGTTGATCTGGTACTCGTCGAGCAGCCCGAGCGCCGCCACCGCGACCGCGCCCGCCACGCCCGCTCCTATCAGGCCGAGCACCCACCGGTTGGAGGCTCCACAGGCGAGCAGCACGCCCAGGATTATGATCACGATGACCATGACCGAGCCGAGGTCCGGCATCATCATGATGATCAGGATCGGCAGCGCGGCCAGGCCCAGCGACTTCATCACCGTGCGGTGGTCGGGGTGGGCCTGGTCCCCGGCGTCGACGCGCGACGCCAGTATCATCGCCATCCCCAGGATGATCGTGATCTTGGTGAACTCGGAGGGCTGGAGCGAGAAGCCGCCGCCGATGATGATCCAGGCGTGCGCACCGTTGACGGTCGCGCCCAGCGGGGTCAGCACGGCGAGGATCAGCACCACCGACAGCCCGTAGAGCACCGGCACCGCGCCCCGCAGGGTGCGGTGGCCCAGCCAGATCGTGCCGATCATCAGGCCGAAGCCGATGCCGGTGTTCATGGCGTGGCGGATCAGGAAGTAGTACGGGTCGCCCTGGTTGAGCTGGGTGCGGTTGCGGGTCGCGGACCACACGAGCAGCGAGCCGATGAAGGACAGCGCGAGCGCCGCGAGCAGCAGCGGCCAGTCGAGCCGGCGCATCACCGAGTCGCGCGCGGTCAGCTTGGCGAAGGAGGAGCGCTCCGGCGCGTAGCGCTGGACGGAGAAGCCGGCCATGGTGCTCAGTCCCTCCGTCCGTGGCGCGCGCCGCCCCGGTTGTCGGTGTTGGCCGCGGCGAGCTGCTGCTCACCGGTCTTCTTCTCGGGGACTTTCTGCGAGTCCGGGTCGTACGGCTCGATCTTCGGCGCGTCGATGGAGCCGTCGGCCTGGATCCTGGGCAGGGTCTGCTGCGGCTCGGGCAGCAGGGCGCGCCCCAGGTCCTGGGTGCCCGCGTCGTCGAGCCCGTAGAGCGCGTCGTAGATGTTGCGCACGGCGGGGCCGGAGGCGCCGGAGCCCGTACCACCCTGGGAGATCGTCATGACGATCGAGTAGTCCTTGGTGTACGTGGCGAACCACGAGGTCGTCTGCTTGCCGTAGACCTCGGCGGTGCCGGTCTTGGCGTGCATCGGGATCTGCTTCTGCGGCCAGCCGCCGAACCGCCAGGCGGCCGTACCGCGGGTGGCGACTCCCGCGAGGGCTCCGTCTATGTCGTCGCGGGTGGCCCGGGTCATCGGCAGCTTGCCGTGCGCCTTGGGCTTGATCTCGTTGACCGACTTGCCGTCGGCGCTGATGACGGCCTTGCCGACGGTCGGGTCGTAGAGGGTGCCGCCGTTGGAGATCGCCGAGTAGATCGTCGCCATCTGGATGGGGGTGACGAGGGTGTCGCCCTGGCCGATGGAGTAGTTGACCGAGTCACCCGCGCGCATGAGGTTTCCCTCCAGGCAGTTCTCGTACTCGATCTTCTCGACGTAGTCGCCGTCCTTCTTGCCGTGCTTGCACCAGGCGTCCTTGTTGGCCGCCCAGAACCGCTGCTTCCACTGGCGGTCGGGGACCCGGCCGGGGACCTCGCTGGGCAGGTCGACTCCGGTCTTGGAGCCGAGCCCGAAGTCGTGGGCGGTCTTGTAGAACCAGTCGGCGGCGTCCTTCTTCGGCTTCATGCCGCCGTCCTTGAGCCACTGGTCGTGCGCGAGCCCGTAGTACACGGTGTCGCAGGAGACCTCCAGGGCCTGGCCGATGCTGATGCTGCCGTGGCCCTGGGACTCGAAGTTCTTGAAGACCTGTCCGCCCACCGAGTACGAACTGGGGCAGGGGTAGCTGCCGTTGAAGGCGTATCCGGCGCGGACCGCGGCCGCCGAGGAGACCACCTTGAAGATCGAGCCGGGGGCCGCCTGGCCCTGGATGGCCCGGTTCAGCAGCGGGTAGTTGGAGCCCTTGCCGGTGAGGGCCTGGTAGTCCTTGGCGGAGATGCCGCCGACCCAGGCGTTCGGATCGTAGTTGGGCAGCGACGCCATGGCGACGACCCGGCCGGTCTTGGCCTCCATCACCACGACCGCGCCCGCGTCCGCCTTGTAGTTCTCGTTGGTGTTCTTGTCGAACTCCTTGCGGGCCTCTTCCATCGCGTGGTTGAGCTCGTACTCGGCGACGGCCTGCACCCGTGCGTCTATCGACGTGACGATGTTCGAGCCCGGCTCGGCCTTGTCGCTCTGCGCCTGCCCGATGACCCGGCCGAGGTTGTCCACCTCGTAGCGGGTCACTCCCGCCTTGCCCCGCAGCTGCTTGTCGTACGTGCGCTCAAGGCCCGAGCGGCCCACCATGTCCGAGCGCAGATACGGCGAGTCGGTGTTCTTCGCCTTGGTGATCTCCTCGTCGGTGACCGGCGAGAGATAGCCGAGGACCTGGGCCGTGTTGGCCTTGCCCGGCGAGGTGTAGCGGCGCACCGCGGTGGGGTCGGCGGTGATGCCGGGGAAGTCCTCGGAGCGCTCGCGGATCTGGAGGGCCTGCTGGGTGGTGGCCTTGTCGGTGACCGGGATCGGCTGGTACGGCGAGCCGTTCCAGCACGGCTTGGGCGTCTTGGCGTCGCAGAGCCGGACCTTGTCCATGACGTCCTGCGGCTTCATGCCGAGGACGGTCGCGAGCCGGGTCAGCACGGCCTTGCCGTTGTCGGGCATCTTCGTCAGATCGGTACGGGACGCGGAGACCACGAGCCGGGTCTCGTTGTCGGCGAGCGGCACACCGCGCGCGTCCAGGATCGCGCCGCGCACGGCGGGCTGGACGACCTGCTGCACATGGTTGTTCTTGGCCTCGTCCTCGTACTCCTGCCCGTTGCGGATCTGGAGGTACCAGAGGCGCCCGCCCAGGGTGAGGAGCAGGGAGAAGACGAGGACCTGGATGATGATGAGCCGGATCTGCACCCGGGGGGTGCGTCCCGTCTCGGGGATGTTGCTCACGCCGTGGCCCCCTCGTTCACAGTCGCTTGACGCCCTTGATGCGGCCGGCCCGGGCCGCGCGGTTGCGGGCGGCCTTCACACGCAGGCCGCCCTTCTGGTTGCCGATGCGCAGCCCGGCGCCGCCGGAGAGCCAGCCGGAGGCGATGCCGGTGCCGTTCTTGGCCGAGCCGCCGCCCCCGGACGTCTCGCCGAGCGGGTCGTTCTCGGCCCGTCTGGCCAGCGCCATGATCAGCGGCACCGTGAACGGGGCGAGGAGCAGGTCGTAGACGGCGGCCGTGAACAGCAGGTTCACCAGGCCGACGTGGCGGGCCGCGGTGTCGCCGACGAGGGCGCCCACGCTCGCGTAGAGCAGTGTGGAGCCGACGGCCGCGCCGACCACCACGGCCATGGGCCCGGTGGCCGAGCGCAGCCGGCCGTGGTCGGGCTTGGCGAGCCCCGCCGCGTAGCCGATCACGCAGAGCACCAGGGCGTAGCGCCCGGCGGCGTGGTCGGCGGGCGGGGCGAGGTCGGAGAGCAGGCCCGCGCCGAACCCGACGAAGGCGCCGCCGAGGTGTCCGTAGACGAGGGCGAGGCCGACGACGGTGAGCAGCACCAGGTCCGGGACGGCGCCCGGGAGCTGGAGCCGGGCGAGGACGCTCACCTGGACGACGAGGGCGACGACGACCAGGGCGGAGGAGAGGATGACCCTGTTGATACGCATCTGGATCAGCTCCTACTGGTCGCCGTCGGCGGCGGCGTTGTTGTTCGCGTTGCCGTTGTTCGCGGGGCCGTTGGGGTTGGCGTTGGGATTCGCGGCGCCGTTGGGGTTGGGGTTGGCGTTGTTCGGGTCGCCGCCCGGGATCGGCACGTTCGGGTCCGCCGCGTTCGGGTTCGCCTGGTTCGGGTTCGGGGCCGGGGTGACCGTCACCGTCACGGTGGGCGTCGGGGCCGGCCTGGGCTTGGCGGGCAGCACCTGGTCGCGCGGGTCGGTGCGCGGGGCCTGGACGACGACGCCGACGATGTCGAGCTTGGTGAACCCGACGTACGGACGCACGTAGATGGTCCGGGTCAGGTCGCCGCCGGAGGGGTCGACGCGGACCACCTCGCCGACCGGGACGCCGGGCACGAACGGCTTGTCGGACTGCGATCCGAAGGTCACCAGGCGGTCGCCCGCCTTGACCTTGGCCTTGCCGTTGAGCAGCTGCACCGACAGCGGCCGGTCGCCCTGGCCGGTGGCGAAGCCCAGTTCGTCGCTGTTCTCCATCCGGGTGCCGACCGTGAAGTCCGGGTCGTTGGCGAGCAGGACGGTGGCGGTGGACGGGCCGACGGTGGTGACCCGGCCGACGAGCCCCTCCCCGTTCAGTACGGTCATGTCGCGCTTGATGCCGTCGCGCGAGCCGGCGTCGATGGTGACGGTCCAGGAGAAGCCCTGGGCCGCTCCTATCCCGATGACCTGCGCGGCCTTGATGCCGTACTGGCCCTCGCCGGCGGTCTTGAGCATCGAGTCGAGCTGACCCAGGCGCGAACGGTTGCGGGCGTCGCTGCCGAGCTTCTGCTTCAGCGCCTCGTTCTCGCGCTGGAGGTCGGCGATCTTGTTGTGGCGCTCACCCGAGTCGCGCACCGCGCCGATGGCGTGGCCGACCGGGTCGACGGCGGCCGCCATGCCGTTCTCCACCGGCCCGAACACCGTGGCGGCGGCCTGCCGGGCCCCGTCCACCGGTGAATTCTCCCCACCCCGGATGTCGACCGTGATCAGCGCGAACGCTACGGCGATCAGCAGCACCAGGAGCAGCCGGCTCTCTCGTGTGTCCCTCACGTGCGGCGGCCGTGCCTTCCTCGTCGGAATCTTTTCGATCTGTATATCAACGATCCGCCGTATGGGTCGGCACTGGCCCGTACGGGCGGTCCCCCCTGGCCACTCGGTGACCCGGGGGGACGGCGGCCGGTGGCGCTTATCGGCGCGGCTGGGCGTCGAGGACCTGCTGGAGCGCCTCGAACTCCTCGACGCACTTGCCGGCTCCCAGAGCGACCGAATCCAGCGGGTCCTCGGCGATGTGGATCGGCATGCCGGTCTCGCGGCGCAGCCGCTCGTCGAGGCCGCGCAGCAGGGCGCCGCCGCCGGTGAGGACGATGCCGCGGTCCATGATGTCGCCGGAGAGCTCGGGCGGGCACTTGTCGAGCGTCGTCTTCACGGCGTCGACGATCGCGTTGACCGGCTCCTCGATGGCCTTGCGGACCTCGGCGGCCGAGATGACCACGGTCTTGGGCAGCCCGGAGACCAGGTCGCGGCCGCGGATCTCGGTGTGCTCGTCCTTGTCGAGTTCGTACGCCGAGCCGATGGTGATCTTGATCTGTTCGGCGCTGCGCTCACCGAGGAGGAGGCTGTACTCCTTCTTGATGTGCTGGATGATCGCGTTGTCCAGCTCGTCGCCGGCGACGCGGATGGACTGCGCCGTGACGATTCCGCCGAGCGAGATCACCGCGACCTCGGTGGTGCCGCCGCCGATGTCGACGACCATGTTGCCGGTCGCCTCGTGGACGGGCAGGCCCGAGCCGATGGCCGCGGCCATGGGCTCCTCGATGATGTGCACCTGGCGGGCGCCGGCCTGGGTGGAGGCCTCGATGACGGCGCGGCGCTCGACTCCGGTGATACCGGAGGGCACACAGACGACGACGCGCGGGCGCGCCAGGTAGCGCCGCTTGTGGATCTTCAGGATGAAGTAGCGGAGCATCCGCTCCGTGATCTCGAAGTCGGCGATGACGCCGTCCTTCAGCGGTCGTACGGCCACGATGTTGCCCGGCGTACGGCCGATCATCTTCTTCGCCTCGGCGCCGACCGCCAGGATGCCGCCGGTGTTGGTGTTGATGGCGACGACGGACGGCTCGTTCAGGACGATTCCGCGGCCCCTGACGTACACCAGCGTGTTGGCGGTCCCGAGGTCGACAGCCATGTCACGGCCGATGAACGACATGTTGTTGCTCCCCATGAGGATGCGTCCGGCCTTCCCTAATCGAGCGTTGACGGCTTTTTAGGTCGGCGAGGTGGGTGCTGTGGGCGTGAGGCTCCATCGTAGTGCCGCCTGCACGGACACGGCGCGTTGGTCCACCTCTGGTAATGGTGACGACGTGTCGGTGCGATGCGTTCCCGACTTCGCCCCGCATATACCGAAGGGCGACCGAAATTCCTTCGGTCGCCCCAGGTCATGAGCGCTATATGGCTGACGCCCGGTCAGGAAATGGACCGGACCGGACTCAGACCAGACCCGGGAAGAAGATCTTCAGCTCGCGCTCGGCGGACTCCTCGGAGTCCGAGGCGTGGATGAGGTTCTCCCGGACGATGGTGCCGAAGTCGCCCCGGACGGAGCCGGGCGCGGCCGCGATCGGGTCGGTGGGACCCGCCAGTTGGCGTACGCCCTCGATGACCCGCTCGCCCTCGGCGACGAGGACGACGACGGGGCCGGAGGCCATGAAGCCCATCAGGGGCTCGTAGAACGGCTTGCCCTTGTGCTCGCCGTAGTGCGTCTCCAGGGTCTCCTGGTCCAGCGTGCGCAGCTCCATCGCCGGGATGGTCCAGCCGGCCTTGCGCTCGATACGGCCGATGATCTCGCCGATCAGGCCGCGACGGACGGCGTCGGGCTTGAGGATGACGAGAGTGCGCTGGGTCATGGTGTCCGGCTCCTTGCAGGCATACGTGTGCGGTGGGGCCGAGGCTACAGGGGGCCCGGGACGCGGCCGCACCCGGACCGCCCTGTCGGGGCCGCGGCATCGCGGGGCGCGAGCAGGTGCTTCGCCCGCGGACCGGATGTGGCTGATCGCGCAGGTGCCCGCGCCCCCTGACCGCCTGGGGGCGCGGCGAACTGCGCGGGTGCCCCAGCCCGGTCCGCAGACGAACCGGGGGCCGGGGCACGGCGGCCCCGGGGCCACATGAGGCCCCGGGCGCCCGCCCGGCCCACCTACACCTGCGGCGCCTCCGCCGCATAGCGGGCCTTCGCCTCGTCGACCTGGCGGCCGTAGTGGATCGAGGCCCACCACAGACCGGCGAAGACCGCGCCGAGGAAGAACATGTGCGGGACGACGAATCCGCTCGCGATCAGGGCGATCTGGAGCGCCCAGCCCAGCTGGACGCCGCCGGGACGGGTCAGCACACCGCACAGGAGCAGCGAGAACAGCATGGCGATGCCGCTGACCGTCCAGACGGTGGTGGACGTCAGATCCGGGTCCTTCATGGCGACCAGGCCGGCGAACCCTATGACGAAGAATTCACCGATGAGGGTGGAAGCGCAGAGCGTGCGCATCGGGCGTCAGCCCCTTCCCAGGAGCAGCCGGGCCTCGCCGACCGTGATCACGGAACCGGTGACGAGGACTCCCGCACCGGCGTACTCGTCCTCTTCCTCCGCCAGGGTGATCGCCGCCTCCAGCGCGTCGTCCAGGCGCGGCTCGACCGCCACCCGCTCGTCGCCGAAGACCTCGACGGCGACCGCGGCCAGCTCGTCGACGTCCATCGAGCGGTGGCTGGAGTTGGCGGTGACGACGATCTCGGCGAAGACCGGCTCGAAGGCCTCCAGGAGGCCCTTGACGTCCTTGTCGGCGCTGGCCGCGACCACGCCGATCAGCCGCGAGAAGCCGAACGCCTCGGTCAGGCCCTCGGCCGTGGCCAGGGCGCCCGCCGGGTTGTGGGCGGCGTCCAGGACGACGGTGGGGCTGCGGCGCACGACCTCCAGGCGGCCGGGCGAGACCACCGAGGCGAACGCCTTGCGGACGGTGTCCACGTCCAGCGGGCGGGCGTGCTCGGAGCCGATGCCGAAGAACGCCTCGACCGCGGAGAGCGCCACCGCCGCGTTGTGCGCCTGGTGCGCGCCGTACAGCGGGAGGAAGATGTCGTCGTACTCCCCGCCGAGGCCGCGCAGCGTCAGGAGCTGGCCGCCGACCGCGACCTCGCGCGCGACGATGCCGAACTCCATGCCCTCGCGCGCGACCGTCGCGTCCGCCCCGACGGCCTTCTTCAGCATCACCTGGGCCGCGTCGACCGGCTGCTGGGCCAGGATCACGGTCGCGTCCTGCTTGATGATCCCGGACTTCTCCACCGCGATCTCGGCGGGCGTGGAGCCGAGCCGGTCGGTGTGGTCCAGGGAGATGGGGGTGACCACGGCCACCGACGCGTCGATCACGTTGGTCGCGTCCCAGCTGCCTCCCATGCCGACCTCGACGACGGCCACGTCCACGGGGGTGTCCGCGAACGCCGCGTACGCCATGCCGGTGAGGACCTCGAAGAAGGAGAGGCGGTACTCCTGCTGGGCGTCGACCATCTCCACGTACGGCTTGATGTCCTCGTACGTCTCGATGAAGCGCTCGGCCGAGATCGGCGAGCCGTCCAGGCTGATGCGCTCGGTGATCGACTGGACGTGGGGGGAGGTGTACCGCCCGGTGCGCAGGTCGAAGGCGGCGAGCAGCGCCTCGATCATGCGGGCCGTGGACGTCTTGCCGTTGGTGCCGGTGATGTGGATCGAGGGGTACGCCCGCTGGGGCTCGCCCAGGACGTCCATCAGCGCCGAGATGCGCGAGACCGAGGGCTCCAGCTTGGTCTCGCCCCAGCGCGTCGCCAGCTCCGTCTCGACCGCGCGCAGCGCCTTGTCGATCTCGGGGTCGGCGGGGCGGGCGGGGACGGGGTCG
Organism: Streptomyces sp. NPDC059994; assembly: GCF_042737755.1. Taxonomy (NCBI): domain Bacteria; kingdom Bacillati; phylum Actinomycetota; class Actinomycetes; order Kitasatosporales; family Streptomycetaceae; genus Streptomyces; species Streptomyces sp. NPDC059994. The sequence goes on along the minus strand of NZ_JBHWUR010000042.1, from coordinate 44,002 downwards.
CCCTGCGGGAGGCCGCCTTGGGTGCGCAGGGTGCGGCTGCCGGCCTCGATCACCGCCAGGTCGGGGTCGCGGTTTGTCTCGGCATCGACGATGTCGTCGAAGTGGTCGTCGGGGCTGCTGCTGCGGTCGGGCTGCTCGGTCACGGACCCAGTCTACGGAGGGGGACCGACAGGACCTTGGACCCGCCCCTTTCGCGGTCAGGGCATCGCGCCCTACGGCCCCTGCACGCCGCTTCGGGGCTCCGCCCCGGGTCTCCGTTCGTCTACAGGTCGTCTGTGGCCGGCCGCCACCGAACCCGCAGACAAAAAGGGGGTCGGGGCGCGGCCCCGAGCGGCAGCGGGCGGCATCACGCCGTGCCCGACGGCAGCGTCGCCTCGACCTCGTACGTCGTCGACGTGCGCCGCGTCGTCAGCGCACCCCCCATGCTCTCCACCCGCTCCCGCATCGAGAACGTCCCCGTCCCCGACGACACCGGCGCCGTCGACGGCACCGTGGACGGCAGGCTGTTGCGGACGTGGACGTGGAGTTCGCCGCCCCGGACGCCGATCGTCACCGCCACCCCCTCCCCCCGCGCATGCTTCACCGCGTTCGTGAGGCATTCCTGGACCACCCGGTACACCGCCGCCTGGCGCAACGGGGACAGCCCGTACGCCCGCTCGGCCACCGCCAGCGTCACCGGCGTCCCCGCCCGCCGCGTCTCCGCCGCCAGGGACGGGAGGCCGTCCAGGCCCGGGGTCGCCGTCCGTTCGTCCGCCCGGGCGACGATGATCTCGTTGAGCATGTGGTGCGCGCGGCGCGCCGTCTCGGCCAGGGAGTCGAAGTCCTGCTCGTGGGGGCCGCCCAGGGCCCGCCGCGCCCGTACCTCCGCCGTCACCGCCAGCATCGTCAGCTCGCGCCCCACCATGTCGTGGACGTCCCGCGCCACCGACGCCCGCTCGGCCTGCACGGCCTGGAGCGCCTGGACCTCGCGTACGAGATCCTGGCGGTACGTGGCCACGCCCACCGCCGACGACAGCACCCCCACCGGCACCACGATGCTCAGGAACGAGCTGAGCGTGTCCGCGCGGTGCCCCAGCCAGTCGGGGACGTAGAACAGCGTGCACGCCACCACCACGTACAGCACCGTCGCCACCACCGCCGTGCGGCGGCCCCGGAAGCGGCCGAGCGAGTACAGCGCGAACTGGATCAGCGTCAGCTGATGCAGCCAGCCGAGGAAGACCAGGGCGGCGAGGTAGGGGATCCACGGCCATCTGCGGCGCAGCAGCAGCGTGGCCGAGCCCGCCGCGAGCACCGGCGGCACCGTGGCCCCGCTGAGGGAGTTGTCCGCCGCCGCGAGGCCCGGCACATCGATGATCATCAGCGCGAAGGCGGCCAGCGCGATCAGTACGTCCAGGGCCCGGTCGTCGCCCAGCGCGCGCCGCAGCACGGAGGCGGGGGACGGAGCGTACATGCCTTCCATCATGCAAGGTCCTTGGACCTTCCATGGCTGACTTTCGACCCTGGTTGGGGGCTAATCGCGTGATTTGACCCACGTCGCGCCCGTACGCGAAAACGAAGGGCCCCGACCGTTCAAGTTCAACGGCCGGGGCCCTTCGAGTCCCTGCTTACGCCTGCGGCAGGTTCGCCAGCTGCGTCGTGATCCGGTCGATGTCCGCCTCGGCCTTGGCAAGGCGCGTACGGATCTTGTCGACCACGTTGTCCGGCGCCTTGGCGAGGAACGCCTCGTTGCCGAGCTTGCCGTTGGCCTGCTGCTTCTCCTTCTCGGCCGCGCCGAGGTCCTTCGCCAGGCGCTTGCGCTCCGCCTCGACGTCGATCGTGCCCGACAGGTCGAGCGCGACCGTGGCGCCCGCGACCGGCAGCGAGGCGGTGGCGTGGAAGCCCTCGCCCGCCGGCTGGAGGCGCAGCAGCTGGCGGATGGCCGCCTCGTGCGGGGCCAGCGCCGTACCGGTCAGGGTCAGCTCGGCCGGGACCTTCTGGCCGGGCTGCAGGCCCTGGTCGGACCGGAACCGGCGGACCTCGGTGACGACCTGCTGGACCAGCTCGATCTCACGCTCGGCGGCGTCGTCGCGGAAGCCACCCGGGGCGTCAGCCCCAGGAACAGACACAGCCTTCGGCCAGTCGGCGATGACGAGGGACTCGCCGCCGGTGAGGGTCGTCCAGAGGGTGTCGGTGACGAACGGGACGACGGGGTGCAGCAGGCGCAGGGTGACGTCCAGGACCTCGCCCAGGACCCGGCCGGAGACCCGCGCCTGCTCGCCGCCCTCGAAGAACGTCGTCTTCGACAGCTCGACGTACCAGTCGAAGACCTCGTCCCACGCGAAGTGGTAGAGGGCCTCCGACAGCTTCGAGAACTGGTAGTCCTCGTAGAGGGCGTCGACTTCGGCGACGGTCTTGTTCAGTCGGGACAGAATCCAGCGGTCGACCGCCGACAACTGCTCGGCGGGCGGCAGTTCGCCCTCGACCGTGGCGCCGTTCATCAGCGCGAAGCGCGTGGCGTTCCAGATCTTGTTGGCGAAGTTGCGGGACGCCTGGACCCAGTCCTCGCCGATCGGGACGTCGACACCCGGGTTCGCGCCGCGCGCCAGGGTGAAGCGGACCGCGTCGGAGCCGTAGGTGTCCATCCAGTCCAGCGGGTTGACCGCGTTGCCGAAGGACTTCGACATCTTCTTGCCGAACTGGTCGCGCACCATGCCGTGCAGGGCGATGGTGTGGAACGGCGGGGTGCCGTCCATCGCGTACAGACCGAACATCATCATCCGGGCGACCCAGAAGAAGAGGATGTCGTAGCCGGTGACCAGGACGGAGTTCGGGTAGAACTTCGCGAGGCTCTCGGTCTGCTGCGGCCAGCCGAGGGTGGAGAACGGCCACAGGCCGGAGGAGAACCAGGTGTCGAGGACATCGGTGTCCTGGCGCCAGCCCTCGCCCGTCGGCGCCTGCTCGTCCGGTCCGACACAGACGATCTCGCCGTTCGGGCCGTACCAGACGGGGATGCGGTGGCCCCACCAGAGCTGGCGCGAGATGCACCAGTCGTGGAGGTTGTCGACCCAGTCGAAGTAGCGCTTCTCCATCTCCTGCGGGTGGATCTTGACCTTGCCGTCGCGGACCGCGTCACCGGCGGCCTTGGCGAGCGGGCCGACCTTGACCCACCACTGCATCGACAGACGCGGCTCGATGGTGGTCTTGCAGCGCGAGCAGTGGCCGACAGAGTGGGTGTACGGGCGCTTCTCGGCGACGATGCGGCCGTCGGCGCGCAGGGCGGCGACGATGGCCGAGCGGGCCTCCAGCCGGTCCAGCCCCTGGAAGGGGCCGTGGGCGGTGATGACCGCGTGCTCGTCCATGACGGCGAGGTTCGGCAGGCCGTGGCGCTGGCCGATCTCGAAGTCATTCGGGTCGTGCGCAGGGGTCACCTTGACGGCGCCGGTGCCGAACTCGGGGTCGACGTGCTCATCGGCGACGACGGGGATACGGCGGCCGGTCAGCGGCAGCTCGATCTCGGTGCCGACAAGGTGCCGGTAACGCTCATCCTCGGGGTGGACGGCGACGGCGGTGTCGCCCAGCATCGTCTCGGCGCGGGTGGTCGCGACGACGATGGACGCGTCACCTTCCCCGTACCGGATCGAGACGAGCTCGCCCTCGTCGTCCTGGTACTCGACCTCGATGTCGGAGATCGCGGTGAGACAGCGCGGGCACCAGTTGATGATGCGCTCGGCGCGGTAGATCAGCTCGTCGTCGTAGAGCTTCTTGAAGATGGTCTGGACGGCCTCGGACAGGCCCTCGTCCATGGTGAACCGCTCGCGGGACCAGTCGACGCCGTCGCCGAGGCGGCGCATCTGGCCGGAGATCTGGCCGCCGGACTCGCCCTTCCACTGCCAGACGCGCTCGATGAACGCCTCGCGGCCCAGGTCGTGGCGGGACTTGCCCTCCTTGGCGAGCTCGCGCTCCACGACGTTCTGGGTGGCGATGCCGGCGTGGTCCATACCGGGCTGCCACAGCGTCTCGTAGCCCTGCATGCGCTTGCGGCGCGTGAGGGCGTCGATCAGCGTGTGCTCGAAGGCGTGGCCCAGGTGCAGGCTGCCGGTGACGTTGGGCGGCGGGATGACGATGGTGTACGGAGGCTTGTCGCTCTTGGCGTCGGCCTCGAAGTAACCGCGCTCCACCCAGCGCTCGTACAGCTCCCCCTCTACCTGGGCCGGCGCGTACTGGGTCGGCAGTTCGGTGGTGGGCGCTGGGTTCTGGTGCTGAGTGTTCTCGGTCACGGGGCTCAGTTTAGAGGTGTCACGGGCCGGCACTGAAACGGGAATGTTTGGTAACGGTGAGCCCCCCGATGCGCCGCTCCATGGGCCCGTCCGCCAGGATGTCCGGATCAGATAAGTATCCATAGGGGGAATCCCACCAATGAGCTACAACCAGCCGGGCCCGTACGGCGGCCAGCCCCAGCAGCCCGGCCCGTACGGTCAGCAGCCGCCGCAGCAGCCGTACGGGCAGCCCGGCCAGCCGCAGCCCGGCCAGCCGCAGCCCGGCTACGGCTACCCGCAGCAGCCCCCGCAGGGCGTCCCGCCCCAGCAGGGCTACGGCTACCCGGCCCAGCAGCCCCAGTACGGCCAGCAGCCGCCCTACGGGGCGCCCATGCCGCCGGCCGCCCCGGCCAAGAAGAAGACGGGCCTGATCGTGACGGCCGTCGTCGTCGCGGTCGCGGTCATCGGCGGCGGCGTGTGGTTCGCGACGAAGGGCGGCGGGGGCAGCAGTGTCGCCGATGACGGCGCGCACAAGCTGATCACCCCGGACAGCGTGATCGCGGGCGCGTACGCCATCAACAAGACGGACCCGTCCGACAAGACCACCGAGAAGGACAAGAAGGACTTCGAGACGGCGGGTATCAAGAACCCGACGACGGTCAAGGCAAGCTACAAGGCGTCGACCGGTACGCCGGCCAAGCAGATGAGCTTCAACGGCGTCTGGGGCCAGATCGCCGATCCGGAGAAGTCCGTCGACGCTGTCTTCGCCCAGGTCAAGAATAACGCGGAGAGCGACAAGGACACCAAGGGCACGTTTATCGGCAGCCCCGAGAAGAAGTCCGCGGCCGGGCTGGACGGCGCCGTCATGAAGTGCCAGTCCGCCAAGCTCACCGGCAGCAAGAGCACCGGCGGCAAGGACCTGGAGTTCCCGGTGTGCATCTGGGCCGACCACAGCACCCTGGGCATGGTCACCCTGATCGACCCGGCCTCGCTCCTCGCCGGCACGAAGGGCGTCTCGCTCGACGAGAACGCGGAGACGACGGCGAAGCTGCGCAAGGACGTGCGGGTTCCGGTGAAGTAGCTCGCGACGCAAACTCGCCAAGGGCGCCAGACGGAAAACCCGTCCGGCGCCCTTTGTTTTCCTCGACCCCCTAGGCACGAACGGCACGATCGAGCCAATCCGGCCTTAAGCCGTTGAAGGTCATGAACCCGTCATGATCAACTAGGGCTCGTTCCGGACTGACCGGGCAATTTCCCCTTTGTGACGAGGAGTATTCTTGTGCTGCGCGCAACACGGCGTGTCCTGACGACGGTGGCCTTGGCATCGACGACCGCCGCCGCATCCCTGCTCATAGCCACCCCGGCATCAGCGGTGACGGATGAGTGTGTGAAGGTCGTGGAGGGAGCGGGATTCCCGGTTGGCTCGAAGACGCAGGCCGCCTGCCGGAATCACGCGATTGGCAGCGGCTCGGCCGTCGCCATGCCCAACCCTTACTGCATCACGGGGCTCCAAAAGCTGCGGGTGCCCTCTGACGTAGCAGATGAGGCATGCACGGTCGCGTGAGATGACAAGCAGCCGAGTGGGCTCACCTTCGGCTGACTTGAGGCACGTTACGAAAGGGCGCCCGCCCAGTTGGACCTCCAACCGGCGGGCGCCCTTCCTCGTCACCGAGGTCGGCTACGCCGACTTCTCGTGCCGCCCGTCGTTCTTCACGATGCGCGGCTCGCGCGGGACCAGTGTCGGGTTGACGTTGTTGTGGACGACGTCCGACGTGATGACGACGCGGGCCACGTCCTTGCGGGACGGGACCTCGTACATCACCGACATCAGGACTTCCTCCATGATCGCGCGCAGACCGCGCGCTCCCGTGCCGCGCAGGATCGCCTGGTCGGCGATGGCCTCCAGGGCCGGGCGGTCGAAGTCCAGCTCCACGCCGTCGAGTTCGAAGAGGCGCTGGTACTGCTTGACCAGCGCGTTGCGCGGCTCGACCAGGATCTGGAGGAGCGCCTCGCGGTCGAGGTTGTGGACCGAGGTGAGGACGGGCAGCCGACCGATGAACTCGGGGATCATCCCGAACTTCACCAGGTCCTCCGGCATGACCTCCTGGAACTGGTCGCTGGCCTCGATCTCCCGCTTGGAGCGGATCGTCGCGCCGAAGCCGATGCCCTTGGCGCCGGCCCGGGACTCGATGATCTTCTCCAGGCCCGCGAAGGCACCGCCCACGATGAACAGCACGTTCGTCGTGTCGATCTGGATGAACTCCTGGTGGGGGTGCTTGCGGCCGCCCTGGGGCGGGACCGAGGCCGTCGTGCCCTCCAGGATCTTCAGGAGGGCCTGCTGGACGCCCTCGCCGGAGACGTCACGCGTGATCGACGGGTTTTCGCTCTTACGGGCCACCTTGTCGATCTCGTCGATGTAGATGATCCCCGTCTCGGCCTTCTTGACGTCGTAGTCAGCGGCCTGGATGAGCTTCAGGAGGATGTTCTCGACGTCCTCGCCCACGTACCCCGCCTCCGTGAGCGCCGTCGCGTCGGCGATGGCGAACGGGACGTTGAGCATCCGGGCGAGGGTCTGGGCAAGGAGTGTCTTGCCGGAGCCCGTGGGGCCGAGCAGCAGGATGTTGGACTTGGCGAGCTCGATCGCGTCGTCCCGGCCCTGCGCGCCGCCGTTCTCACCGGCCTGGACGCGCTTGTAGTGGTTGTAGACCGCCACGGAGAGCGCCTTCTTGGCGGGCTCCTGGCCCACCACGTAGCTCTCCAGGAACTCGTAGATCTCGCGCGGCTTGGGCAGTTCCTCCCACCGCACCTCGGAGGACTCGGCGAGTTCCTCCTCGATGATCTCGTTGCAGAGATCGATGCACTCGTCGCAGATGTACACACCGGGGCCTGCGATGAGCTTCTTCACCTGCTTCTGGCTCTTGCCGCAGAACGAGCACTTGAGCAGGTCGCCGCCATCACCGATGCGTGCCACGAGGTGCTTCCCCTTCGCCTGGGAGACGCCACGTTCAGCGGCTCCTGGTGCCTCATATCCGACGGTACCTTGCCTGGCCCCCCGTTCGGGCCCCCCTTGGCGCGGTTCACTTCGACGTGGACCGTCATATGTACCGCGCCAGGGGCTCCGACTGCGTCAGGCGGCCGCGGCCGACGTCGTCTTACGGGTCGACACGATCTGGTCGACCAGGCCGTACGCCAGGGCGTCCTCGGCGGTGAGGATCTTGTCCCGCTCGATGTCGTCCCGGATCTTCTCGATGGGCGTGGTGGAGTGCTTGGCCAGCATCTCCTCCAGCTGGCTGCGCATGCGCAGGATCTCGTTGGCCGCGATCTCCAGGTCGGAGAGCTGCTCACGGCCGGTCTGCGAGGACGGCTGGTGGATCAGCACGCGCGCGTTGGGCAGCGCCATGCGCTTGCCCGGGGTGCCCGCGGCGAGCAGCACGGCGGCGGCGGAGGCCGCCTGGCCCATGCAGACCGTCTGGATGTCGGGCTTCACGAACTGCATCGTGTCGTAGATGGCCGTCAGGGCCGTGAACGAGCCGCCCGGGCTGTTGATGTAGATCGAGATGTCGCGGTCCGGGTCCATCGACTCCAGGCACAGGAGCTGCGCCATGACGTCGTTGGCGGAGGCGTCGTCGATCTGCACGCCGAGGAAGATCACGCGCTCCTCGAACAGCTTCGCGTACGGGTCGTACTCGCGCACGCCCTGCGAGGTGCGCTCGACGAAGCGCGGCACGATGTAGCGGTTGTCCACCTGCGGGCCCGTGTAGAGGCCGCTTGCGGAGAGGTTGTTCTGCATGTCGGGGTTCACCGTCCTGGTGGCGTTCTGTGGGCTCGGGTGTCAGGGGCCGGGGGCTGGGTTCCCCGGCTCGCAGGGAGCCGGGGAGAGGGGCTCAGGCCCCGGTGCCGCCGCCGCCCGGAACACCGGCCGCGTGGGCCATGATGTCGTCGATGAGGCCGTAGGCCTTGGCCTCCTCCGCCGTGTACCAGCGGTCGCGGTCGCCGTCGCGGATGATCGTCTCGACCGTCTGGCCCGAGTGGCGGGCGGTGATCTCCGCCATGCGCGTCTTCGTACGCAGCAGGTACTCGGCCTGGATCTTGATGTCCGAGGCGGTGCCGCCGATGCCGGCGGAGCCCTGGTGCATCAGGATGTCGGTGTTCGGCAGCGCGAAGCGCTTGCCGGCGGAGCCGCCGGTGAGCAGGAACTGGCCCATCGAGGCCGCCATGCCCATACCGATCGTGACCACGTCGTTCGGGATGTACTGCATGGTGTCGTAGATCGCCATGCCGGCCGTCACCGAGCCGCCGGGGCTGTTGATGTAGAGGTAGATGTCCTTCTCCGGCTCGGCGGCCAGGAGGAGGAGCTGTGCGGTGATCTTGTTGGCGATGTCGTCGTCGACCTGCTGGCCGAGGAAGATGATGCGCTCGTTGAGGAGCCGGTTGTAGACATGGTCGCCGAGGCCACCACCGAGGGACGGCTCACCGGCGGCATAAGGCATCAGATTCGTCACGTATCCACCTGCTCGTCTCTGACGGCTTCGGCCGTCTCAGCGTCTTCATTCAGAGGGCGGGGCTTGCGGCCGACTTCACCGGCTGACTCCACGCCCCCGTATTCATGGACCCTAACGCGCAGGTAGGACAACGCCATCCCGGTTCCCGAACTGTTCGCTCGGAGCGCAAGGTGGTTGAAGCGCGGGTGCGTACGGAACCGGCCATGGGACGCCTGGGCGCGGCCCCGGTCCGGGTACGCGAAAGGGCCCGGACGCGGCTGCGTCGCGGGCCCCTCCTTACGTACTTCGTACGTGGTCAGGCGGTGTCTGCCGTACGAGGTCGGGCCGAGGCTCAGGCCTCGGTCTTCTCCTCGGCGTCGGCGTCGGCGTCGGCCTCGACGGCCTCGGCGGCGGCCTCGACCTCGGCGGCCTCGGCGGCCTCGTCCTCGTCGTCCTCCAGGTCAACGGCCTCACCGTTGGTGTCGACGACCTTGGCGGCCTCGACGACCACGGCCAGCGCCTTGCCGCGGGCGACCTCGCCGACGAGCATCGGCACCTGGCCACCCTCGACGACGGCCTGGGCGAACTGGTCGGGGGACATGCCGGAGGAGGCGGCACGGCGCACCAGGTGCTCGGTGAGCTCCTCCTGGTTGACGTTCAGCTTCTCCTTGTTGACGAGCTCGTCGAGGATGAACTGCGTCTTGATGCCCTTGACGGCCGCTTCCTCGGTCTCGGCGTCGAACTCTTCCTGCGTCTTGCCCTGGATCTCCAGGTACTTGGCGAGGTCGAGACCCATCTGGCCGAGCTGGTGGTGCTCAAGGTTGTGCTTGCGGGTCTGGATCTCGTCCGCGAGGAGCTTCTCGGGGATCGGGACCTCAGTGATCTTCAGCAGCTCGTCGAGCACGCGCTCCTGGGCCTGGGTGGCCTGGTCGAACTGCTTCATGTTCTCCAGGCGCTTGCGGCTGTCGGCCTTGAGCTCGTCGAGGGTGTCGAACTCCGAGGCGAGCTGCGCGAAGTCGTCGTCCAGCTCCGGCAGTTCGCGCGCGGCGACCTGGGTGACCTTGACGGTGACCTCGGCGTCCTTGCCCTCGGCGGTGCCGCCCTTGAGCTGCGAGGTGAAGGTGGCCTCGCCACCGGCCTCCAGGCCCTTGACGGCCTCGTCGATGCCGTCGAGGAGCTCGCCGGAACCGATGGTGTACGAGACACCCTCGGCCACGCCGTCCTCCAGGACCTCGCCGTCGACCTTGGCCTCAAGGTCGACCGTCAGGACGTCGCCGTCCTGGGCGGCGCGCTCGACCGGGGAGGTCGAGGCGAAGCGCTCACGCAGGTCCGAGACGGCCTTCTCGACGTCCTCGTCGGAGACCTCGACCGCGTCGACGGTCACCTCGATGCCCGAGTAGTCCGGGATCTCGATGGTCGGGCGGATGTCGACCTCGGCGGTGAAGTTCAGCGTCTCGCCGTCCTTCAGCTCCGTGATGTCGACCTCGGGCTGGCCGAGCGGGTTCAGCTCGGCCTCGTTGACCGCCTCGGTGTAGAACTTGGGGAGCGCGTCGTTGACGGCCTCCTCCAGCACAGCACCACGGCCGAACCGCTGGTCGATGACGCGGGCCGGGATCTTGCCCTTGCGGAAGCCCTTCACCGTGACCTGCTGGTTGATCTTCTTGTACGCCGCGTCGAGGCTGTCCTTGAGCTCCTCGAAGGGCACCTCGACAGTGAGCCGAACCCGAGTCGGGTTCAGGGTCTCCACGGCGCTCTTCACGGTTCGGTCTCCTTGTGGCTGACTTCTGGGGGGTTCTGCCCGGTGGCCGACGGCCGCGGGCGGATGGGGCCCGGTTCATCGGATTGGTCAGACACACGGGCACGCAGCTTGCATAGTAACCGCAAGCGGGATGCCACCCACAATGTGATCTTGTGCGCGGAGATCGTGTGAGGCGTGCACGGAGAGTCGGCGAAGGTCATCCGGGGACGCCGTCGGCCACTGCCGGACGCTGCTGTCGGGGTGGCGGGATTTGAACCCACGGCCTTCCGCTCCCAAAGCGGACGCGCTACCAAGCTGCGCCACACCCCGTCGGTGCGACACGTAGGGTACATGCCCGCGGGGAATACGTCGGCCGTTTCGCGCACCGGGCCGCACGGCCGGATGCGGTGTGCGCACGCGGGGGGTGACCCGCTACGATGCTCTTCGTGCCGCGGTCGTTTCCGACCTGCGACGCGACACACGCGGGCGTAGCTCAATGGTAGAGCCCTAGTCTTCCAAACTAGCTACGCGGGTTCGATTCCCGTCGCCCGCTCCACGGCCTCGGGCCCGGTGACCAGCTCACCGGGCCCGAGGTGTTTTCCGGGACCCGGCGGGTGTGCTCAGAACTTGATCTGGTCGATCGTTTCCGCCAGCGAGTTCAGGAAGCGGTTTATCGACGGCGCCATCCCGGTCGACGCCATGAAGAAACCGAAGAGCGCGGCGACTATGGCCGGGCCGGTCTTGATGGAGCCGCCCCGGATCATCACCACGAGGACGATCGCCAACAGCAGCACCACAGACAGTGAAATGGCCACAACTGATCACACCCTTGGTCGGTCCGCCTTGCCGGCCCGGAATGCGCCGCCGAGCACACCCCGCAGGGTCCATCGTGCCACCAACACCCCTGTAGGTGCTGCCGCCTGACACATAGCCAAGGTATGGATCACGCCAAGCCCAGGAGGGTGCGCATGGTGGCGTATTTGTGGGTGAGGCGGGTACGGGTGGGCTCGTCGAGGGCGGCGAGGCGGGCCGGGTCCGCGTTGTGCGCCAGGTCCGCCTCCTTGACCAGCAGTGCGCCCGGGGTGGCGAGGATGCGGGCCGCGTAGGCCGGAAGGGCCTCGCCCTGTCTTTTGGTCACCGCCGTCACCACCTCCCGTACCCCGGGCGCCAGTTCCGCCCCCTCCAGCCACTCCTGTGACAGCGCCCCGTCCTCCACCGCGTCGTGCAGCCACGCCGCCGCGATCTGCTCCTCGGTGCCGCCACGCGCGCGTACGCCTTCGGCCACGGCCGCCAGGTGTTCGGTGTACGGGCGGCCCGCCTTGTCGGTCTGGGTGGCGTGGGCCGCCCTCGCGATCGCCTCGACCTCGGGGAGTGTGAGCATGCGGCTCAGCGTAGGGCCGCGCGGGCCGGGAGGGCCGTGGAGGCGAGGCCCAGGCCCAGGATGCCCGCGGCGAACGAGCCGTACAGGACGGGCGGGATGTACGGGCTCTCGCCCGTCAGGCCGTTCATCATGGGGATCAGCGTCGCCAGGGCTATCGCCGTGCCCAGGATCAGGCCCGCCGACGTCACCAGGAGCGCCTCCCAGCGCACCATGCCCATGACCTGGCGGCGGGTCGTGCCGATCAGGCGCAGGGTGCCGAGCTCGCGGCGGCGGTCCAGGATGGTCATGACCAGCGTGTTCGCCGCGGCGACGGCCGCGAAGCCGCCGAGGACGGCCGCCATGGTGGTGTTGGCCCAGGCGTTCAGGTCGCGTTCCACGCTCTTGGCCGTGGCGTAGCCCGCCGCGTCCGTGACCGTGTCGCCGAGCGGTGCCAGGGCGGACGCCGCGGCCTTCCCCTTCAGCAGGAGTTCCGTCGGCATGCCCACCGTCGTCGTGTGGGAGGCCAGGTCGCCCTGCGGGAGCGTCATCTGGGACAGGCCCAGACCCCTGTCGTACGTGGCCACCACCCTCGGGGACGCCTTCGTGCCGTCGGGGAGCAGGATGTCGAGCCGGTCGCCCACGCGCGCGTGCGTGTCGTTCGCCAGGGTCTTGTCCAGGGCGATCGTGCCGGGCTTCAGGGCGTCCAGGGAGCCCTTGCGTACGCCCAGGTCCTGGACGCGTGCCAGGTCGGCGCCCGTGCCGGTGAAGCCCTGCGTGGAGATCGACTGGAGGGCGCCGCCGGAGTGGACCAGGACGGACGTACGGGTCAGGCCCACCGCCGTGTCGACGCCCGGGGTCGCCTTCGCCCGCGCCACCGCGTCCGAGGTCAGGCCCGTCGGGCCGGTGATCACCCGGTCGGCGATGAGGCCCGCCCGCTGCTGCTTCGCGGTGACGCGGTCCTCGCTGGTGTGCATGAAGACGAGGGTGGAGGAGAACGCCATGGCCAGGACGATCGGGGTGATCGCGGAGGCCAGACGGCGGGCGTTCGTACGGGAGTTGGCCGCCGCCAGCGAGGCCGGGGCGCCGGCCGCGCGCAGCGGCAGACCGAACAGAGCGGCGCAGGCGCGGGCGATCAGCGGGCCGAGGAGGGCCACGGCGAGCATGAAGAGCATGACGACGCCGAGGGCAGCGTTCGCCGCGTTCTCGCCCTTCTCGGACGCGGCCACACCCGTGAAGGCGATGCCGCCGCCGAGGGCAGCGACGCCCAGGGGCGTACGGATCCAGCCGATGCGCAGGCGCTCCACCGACGCGTCCCGCAGTGCCTCGCCCGGCTTGGTGCGGGACGGGCGGCGGGCCGCCATGTACCCGGCGAAGAGCGAGGTCAGCACGGCCGCGCCGGCCGCCGCCGCCATCGGGATCCACGACACCGACAGGTCCACGGCCTCCGGGACCGCGCCCTTGTCGCGGAGCTGGCCGAACCACCAGCTCGCCAGGGCCACGCCCGGGAGGCAGCCGAGCGCGCCCGCGAGCGGGGCGACCAGCACGGTCTCGGTGGCGATGGTGCGCCGGATCTGGCGCGGGGTCGCGCCGATCGCGCGCAGCAGGGCGTACTCGCGGCGGCGCTGGCCGACCGAGAGCGTGACGGTTCCGGCGGCGGTGAAGACGGCGACCATGGCGGCCATGCCGCCGAAGGAGCCGCCGAGCGCGGTCAGCAGCTCCTTGGCGTAGGCGAGGCCGCGGGTCTCGACGGCGCCGCGGCCGTCACCGGTGTGGACCTCGGCCGCGTCCCCGAGCCGCTGGGCGACCTGGTCGGCGAGGGCGGAGGCGGCGACGCCGGGCTTGGCGAGTACGGCGATGGCGTCGGCCTTGCCGGGGTGCCCGGACAGGGCCATGGCCTGGGTGTCGGTGAACCACATGATGCCGGGGGCCTTGGTGGTGCCGGACACCGTGAACTGCCGCTTGCCGGAAGGGGTGTCGACGGTGATCCGGTCGCCGATGGCGGCGCGGTCGCCGGTCACCACCTGACCGGTACGGGGCGGAGTGCCGGAGGTGAGCCTCGTGCCGGTGAAGGCGGTCGAGCCCCAGCCGTGGGCGGTCGCGGGCGTACCTCCGGACGTATTTCCCGTACGTACGTCGCGTACATCGCGTACGTCGCGTATGGGAAAGGAGACGTCCGCGATCGCGGCGGCAGCGCCGGGGGCCGTCGCCGCGCGGGACGTCAGGGCGGCGTCGAGCCTCGCCTTGTCGGGCAGCGCGACGGCCTCGGTGCTCCGGTCCTCGCCGCTGCCGGTGGTGTAGTGGGCCTGCTGGTCGGCGGCGGCGACCACGGGGACGCCGGCGTACCGCTCGGCCGGGACGGACGCGCGCACTCCGGTCTCCAGGAGGATCCCGCACGCGGAGACGATCATCGCGGCCATGAAGAGGGCGATGAAGGTGCCGACGAAGGCGGACGGCTTGAAGCGGAGCGCTGCGCGGGCGAGGCCGTTGGGGCGGGGGTTCATGGTGGGGTGACTCCTGTGGGTGGGTGTTGCGTGTGCGCCTGCGGCGGGCGGAATTCCCCACCCCGCCCCTTCCCGAAAGCCCTCTGGCGGGCGGCCGGGTGGTGGGTCCGGGCGGGCTGCCGGGGCTTCGCCCCCGGACCCCCTTGCTTCGTCTGCGGACCGTGCTGGGTTGCTCGCGCAGTTCCCCGCGCCCCTAAAGGCGCCCCTGCGGGGCGATCCCTAGGCAACCCCGGCGACCCCAACCCCCCAGGGGCGCGGGGAACTGCGCGACCAGCCCCCACCAGCCCGCAGACGAACGCGGATCCCCCGGAGGCCACGCGGCGGAGCCGCAAATGTCACAGCGGGAAGGGGTGGGGTGGGGGGATTCACGCCGCTGCCGCCGCGTACGTCGCCGCCGGGGCCGTCAGTGATGTCATCCGGGCCGCGATCTGGCCCGCCGACGCGCCGGTCAGCGCATCCGCCATCGACCCGTCCGCGAGGAAGAGGACCTGGTCGGCGTAGGCGGCGGCGCCCGGGTCGTGCGTGACCATGACGACCGTCGCGCCCATCCCGTCCACCGCGTTCCGCAGCAGCGCCAGGACCTCCGCCGCCGTCCGCGTGTCCAGCGCGCCCGTCGGCTCGTCCGCGAACACCACGTCCGGCCGCGTCACCAGCGCCCGCGCGATCGCCACGCGCTGCTGCTGACCACCCGACAGCTCACCCGGGCGCCGCTTCCCCTTCCCCGACAGCCCCACCTGGCCCAGGAGTTCCTCAGCCCGGCGCCGGTCCGGCCGCCGCCCCGCCAGCCGCATCGGCAGCAGTACGTTCTGCTCGACCGTCAGCGACGGCAGCAGGTTGAACGCCTGGAACACGAAGCCGAGGCGGGCCCGGCGCAGTTCGGTGAGTTTGTTCTCGCTCATGCCGGTGATCTCGGTCCCGCCGAGCCGTACGGACCCGTCCGTGGGCCGGTCCAGCCCCGCCGCGCACTGGAGGAACGTCGACTTGCCCGACCCCGACGGCCCCATCACCGCCGTGAAGCTCCCGCGCGGCAGCCTGAGGTCGATCCCGCGCAGGGCGTGTACGGCCGAGCCGCCGCGCCCGTACTGACGCCGCACCCCGCGCAGCTCGACGGCCCAACCGGGGTCGCCCTCGGCGGCCTCGACCCGTGCCGCCCGCCGCTTGCCGCGTCCCAGTGCCATCGTCCTCGACCTCTCCTCGTACGTGCGTTGTCCGATGCCTCGAAGTTACGGATCCGGGCAGGTCCCGGGCCATGGCGGCTCCCGGCGGATGGGGGGTGGGGACACCCCCACCCCCGTACGGGAGTTGTCCCGTTTTCCCTCGCGGGGTGCGGTTGTTTGGTTACGCTCCGCTATGTGACCTGAGCAACTCCGCGAGCCGCTGGAGGCCGCCGTGGTGAACATCCGCACGCTGGATCCGAGCGCGTCGCCGCTCGACTATTACGGTTCCGAGCTGCGCCGCGAACGCGAGCGCGCCGGGATGACGCAGGAGCAATTGGGTGGCTGCCTGTTCTGTGCCGCGTCGCTGATCGGCCAGATCGAGACGGCGATGAAAGTCCCGACGAGGAACTTCTCCGAGCGGCTGGATGCCGCGCTGGGGACGGAGGGCCGGTTTTCGCGACTGGTGGGGTTGGTGCTGCGCAGCCAACTGCCGTGCTGGTTTCAGCAGTACGCGGAGATGGAGGCGCGGGCGACGTACATCAGCACCTACCAGGCCCAGGTGGTGTACGGCCTGTTGCAGACCAAGGAGTATGCGGAGGCCATCCTGGCCGCCCACGACCCGACCGACCTCGACACGCAGGTGGCTGCTCGACTGGAACGCCAGCGAATCCTGGAGCGGGACACCCCGCCCGCGCTTTGGGTGGTGCTCGACGAGGCCGCGTTGTACCGAGAGGTCGGTGGCAAGAAGGTCATGCGGAAGCAGCTGGCTCACTTGCTGAGCGCCTGCGAACGCCCGTGGACGTACCTTCAGGTGCTCCCCTTCACGGTCGGCGAACATCCCGCAACGCGAGGGTCGTTCAACCTCCTGCGTTTCGAGGAGGATCCGGACCTCTTCTACTCAGAGAGCTACGACATGGGCCACATGACGGCCAACCCTCCACTGATCAGGGAGCGTTCAGTCAGTTACGCTCGCCTGCAAGCCACGGCCCTCTCCCCCGAGGACTCGGCTGCACTGATCGCTCGCGTAATGGAGGAACGCTATGGACCTGACGGACGCGCAGTGGCGTAAGTCGAGCTACAGCGGGGGCGGCGGGGGCGACTGCGTCGAGTGCGCCACCCTCAACGGCGCGGCCTGGCGTAAGTCCAGTTACAGCGGCACCAGCGGTGGCGACTGTGTCGAGGTCGCAGACCTCCCCCACGCCATCGCCATCCGCGACTCCAAGCGGCCCGAGGGCGCGGCTCTCACGATCAGCCCGGCCGCCTTCACCGCCTTCGTGCACGACCTCACGCATCACGCCTGATCAGCAGCAGCGCGCGGTCGTCGTTGACGTCCTTCGCGACCGCCTCGATCAGGTGCCACGCCGCGCCCTCGAAGCCCGTCGTGACGTAACGGTCGGCCTCGCCCGTGAGGCGGTCGATGCCTTCCGCGATGTCGCGTTCGGCCGTCTCGACGAGGCCGTCCGTGAAGAGCATCAGGACGTCGCCGGGGCCGAGTGACCCCTTGACCGGGTGGAACTCGGCCCCGTCGTACACCCCGAGCAGCGGCCCCTCCCCCGTCACCTCGCGCCAGCGGCCGGAGCCCGCCTGGAGGTGGAGGGCGGGGAGGTGACCGGCGGACAGCAGCTCGTAGTCGCCGGAGTCCAGGTCGAGGACGAGGTGGATCGACGTCGCGAACCCCTCGTCCCAGTCCTGGCGGAGCAGATAGCCGTTGGCCGCCGTGAGGAAGCCGTGCGGCGGGAGCGAGCCGAGCAGGCCGCCGAACGCGCCGGACAGGAGCAGCGCGCGCGAGCCCGCGTCCATGCCCTTGCCGGAGACATCCGTAAGGACGACTTCGAGCGTGCGGTTCCCGTTCGTACGGGCCGCCACGACGAAGTCGCCCGAGAACGACTGGCCACCGGCCGGGCGCAGGGCCATCTCGCGGTGCCAGCCGCGCGGCAGGCGCGGCAGGGCGGACTGGACGCGGATGCGTTCGCGCAGGTCGAAGAGCATGGTGCCGCCGCGCCGCCAGGGCACGCCGACGCGGGCCCGGAACTGGGCGATGAGGAGGCCGAAGAGGCCGCAGGCGGCGACCACGAGGACCGTTCCGGGGGTCACCCTGGCGGGGCCCTCCGTGTACGGGCCCAGTTGCACGGACTCCACGATCAGGGCGACGGCGGCGGCCGCGTACAGGCCGAGCAGGCTCGCGGGGCGGAGCAGGACGCCGCCCGCGACGATCGGCAGCGCCAGCGCGCTGGGCGCGCACCAGACCGGTGAGGCGAGCGTCGCGAGGGTGATCGCCGGGACGGTGAGGAGCAGGCCCACGAGCGCGATCCAGTCCGAACCGTCGCCCCGGAAGTAGTCGACCCCGGACTTGCGCAGCGCGATACGTGCCCGGTGCGCCGACTTGCGCCACCGGGCACTGTACGAATCCGCTCCCACGCGTCGTGCCATTGCCGGTGACCCTATCCAGCCGACGCCGCCGTGCGCAGGGGGACCCCTCTGGGACTGTGTTCGAAATCCGGTCGACCGGATGTCATACCCGCTGGTAGTCATGGCATATGACTGTGGACGTACGTGCTCTGGACCGCGCCGACTTCGACCAGTGGTACGGGGTGGTGGAGCGGGTGTTCGGGGGCGTACCCGAGGATCCGGAGCTGGAGGAGTTCTGGCGCACGGTGATCGATCCGGCCCGGTGCCTGGCGGCTTATGACGGGCCGTCCGTCGTCGGCACGACGCAGACCTTCGCCCTGCCGGTGTCGGTGCCGGGCGGCGGATTCGTACCGACCGGGGCGGTCAGCGCGGTCGGCGTCGCGGCGACGCACCGCCGGCGCGGGATCCTCACGTCGATGATGCGGAGCCAGCTTGACGTCCTGCGCGAGGAAGGCGTCCCGCTCGCCGTCCTCACGGCGTCCGAGCCGGGGATCTACGGGCGGTACGGGTTCGGCCTCGCCACCCAGCAGATGAGCCTGGAGATCGACTCCTCGCGGGTGCGGGTGGAGGTGCCGGAGGGCGCGGAGGACGTGACCCTGCGGTACGCGTCCCTCGCGGATGCCGCATCGGCGTGCGAGGAGGTGTACGGGCGTGCGGCCGACACGCGCGCGGGGATGTTCCTGCGCACGCCCGGCTGGGAGCGGCACCCGCTCCTCGACCCGCCCGGCTTCCGGGACGGGGGGTCGCCCGCGCAGTGCGTGCTGGCCTCGCGGGGCGGCGAGGTCGTGGGGTACGTGCGCTTCCACACCAAGCCGGTGTGGGACGCGGCGGGCCCGAAGGGCGTCGTGACGCTGCGGGACATCAACGCGGACGACCCTGCGGTGTACGGCGCGCTGTGGCGGTTCCTCTGCGACATCGACCTGACGTCGACGGTCAAGGCGGGCAACCGTCCGGCGGACGACCCGCTGCTGCACCTCGTGTCCGATGTGCGGCGGTGCGGGGTGCGGATACGGGACGGGCTGTACGTACGGCTGGTGGACGTGGGGGCGGGGCTGGCGTCCCGTACCTACTCGGCGCCGGTGGACGTGGTCTTCGAGGTCGCGGATGCGTTTTGTGGGTGGAATGCGGGGCGGTGGCGGTTGAGCGGGGACGGGAAGGGGGCGGTGTGCTCGCGCACGTCTGAGGCGGCGGATGTGGCGCTGTCCGTGCGTGAGCTGGGGGCGGCGTTCATGGGCGGGGTGTCGCTGGCGGCCCTCGCGGCGGCGGGGCGGGTCCGGGAGCTCCGGGAGGGGGCGCTGGCGGAGGCGGGCGCGGCGTTCACGACCCCGGTGGCCCCGTGGCTGCCGCACGGCTTCTAGCGGAGGGAGCCCCACCCCGCCCCTTCGCCCAAACCCTCCGGGGGTGGGTGGGGGGTGAAGGTGACCCTCCCGGGGGCTACGCCCCCGGACCCCGGGGCGGGGCTTCGCCCCTGCACCCCTGGCGGGGCCTGCACCCCGCTTATGGGGGCTTCGCCCCCGGTACCCCCCGCTGGGGCTGCGCCCCTGCACCCCACTTCGGGGCTCCGCCCCGGGCCCCGGCGGGAGCGGGGGGTGCCCGGCTCCGTTTGTCCGCAGGTTGTCTGTGGCTGGTCGCGCAGTTCCCCGCGCCCCTCAGGGGGATGGGGGCGCGGCACATTCAGCCCCTGGGGGTCCCCTGGACGAAGTCCTTGGGGGAGTTTGAGGAGCGGGGCGGAGCCCGAAAGCGGGGTGCAGGGGCCGCAGGCCCAGCGGGGGGTCCGGGGGCGGAGCCCCCGGGAAACGAGCCTTCGCCCCCACCCGCCCCCGGAGGGTTTAGGGAAGGGGCGGGGTGGGGGCTGATCCCCGGTTACGCGTGCCCCTGGCACGTCGGGCACCAGAACAGGTTCCGCGACGCCAGATCCGCCGTCCGGATCTCCGTCGTGCAGATGTGGCACGGAAGCGTGGCCCGGCGGTACACGTACACCTCACCCCCGTGGTCATCCACCCTCGGCTCGCGCCCCATCGCCTCCGGCATGTGCTCCGGCCGCACCGTGTCGATACGGTTCAGGCGTACGCCCTCGCGCATGAGCAGGGCCAGGTCCGACCACATCGCGTCGAACTCGGCGCGCGACAGCGAGCGGCCCTCCCGGTACGGGTCCACGCCGTGGCGGAACAGCACCTCCGCCCGGTACACGTTCCCCACGCCCGCGATGATCTTCTGGTCGAGCAGCAGCGCCGCGATCGTCGTGCGGCTGCGCGAGATCCGCGCCCACGCCTTCTCGCCGTCGTCGGCGGCCCGCAGCGGATCCGGGCCCAGGCGGTCGTGTATCGCCTGCTTCTCCGCGTCGGTGATCAGCGCGCAGGCCGTGGGGCCGCGCAGGTCCGCGTACCCGCCGGGGCCGGAAAGGCGCAGCCGGACCGTCTCCGTAGGAGGGGGGACCGGGCCGGAGCCCAGTGCGTACTTGCCGAACAGGCCCAGGTGGATGTGGATCCAGCCGACCGGCCCGCCGAAGCCCAGGAACAGGTGCTTCCCGTGCGCTTCCGCCGACTCCAGCACCTGCCCGTCCACCAGCGCCGCCCCGTCCGAGAACTTCCCCTGCGGGCTGGACGCGCGTACGCGGCGGCCGCCGAACCACTTCCCGTGGTCGGCGGCCAGCCGGTGAATCGTGTGCCCCTCGGGCATAACGCCAGGTCAGCCCTGCTGCGGGTGGTGCGCGGGGATCGCGGGGAGCTCGCCGGTCGTCTCGTAGCGCGACAGCATCTCGATACGGCGGGTGTGACGCTCCTCGTTCGAGTACGGGGTGTTCAGGAACACCTCGACGAACTTGGTCGACTCCTCCTGGGTGTGCATCCGGCCACCGATGGAGAGCACGTTCGCGTTGTTGTGCTCGCGGCCGAGCGCAGCCGTCTGCTCGCTCCAGGCCAGGGCCGCCCGTACGCCCTTCACCTTGTTCGCGGCGATCTGCTCACCGTTGCCGGAGCCGCCGATCACGATGCCCAGCGAGTCCGGGTCCGCGGCCGTCTTCTCGGCGGCGCGCAGGCAGAACGGCGGGTAGTCGTCCTGGGCGTCGTAGATGTGGGGACCGCAGTCGACCGGGTCGTGGCCATGGGCCGTGAGCCATTCGACCAGGTGGTTCTTGAGTTCGTATCCGGCATGGTCTGAACCGAGGTACACGCGCATGCCCCCGAGTGTGGCATGCGATCCGGCGGGCAGGGTTCATCGGGGTGAGCGGCGGTAAGGACCTTCGTCGCCGAAAAGTAATGACCTTGTGCCCCTCATCACGATTCGGAGTCAAGCCTTCCGTACCTGGGAGTACCGGGCTTCAATGCGTTGGTTCGTAACCCGAGCGACCCTTAGACCTAAGGATTCGTCCATGACCTCGCAACCCTCCCTTGCGAAGGAAGAAGGCCGACCGGGCGATCCCGGAACGCCTGACTCCCCCGTCGTCGGCGCCCCGCACGGCTCCAACGGCCTCCAGGCCGGTCTCAAGAACCGTCACCTCTCGATGATCGCCATCGGCGGTGTCATCGGAGCAGGGCTCTTTGTCGGCTCCAGTTCCGGCATCGCCGCCGCCGGTCCCGCCATCCTGCTCTCGTACGCGCTCGTCGGCCTCATGGTCGTCTTCGTGATGCGGATGCTCGGCGAGATGGCCGCCGCCCGGCCGACCTCCGGCTCCTTCTCGGCCTACGCCGACCAGGCGCTCGGCCGCTGGGCCGGGTTCTCCATCGGCTGGCTCTACTGGTTCTTCTGGGTCGTGGTGCTCGCCGTCGAGGCGACCGCCGGAGCGAAGATCCTGCACGGCTGGGTCGGGGCGGTCCCGCAGTGGGGCTGGGCACTGATCGTGATGATCGTGCTGACGGCCACCAACCTCGTCTCCGTGTCGTCGTACGGAGAGTTCGAGTTCTGGTTCGCCGGGATCAAGGTTGTCGCTATCGGCGCCTTTGTTGCCATTGGGCTGCTCGCCGTCTTCGGAATACTTCCCGGGTCCGACAATCCCGGTGACGGGTTCGCGCATCTCACCGATGCCGGTGGATTCATGCCGAACGGCGCCGGGGCCATTCTCACCGGTGTCCTGATGGTCGTCTTCTCCTTCATGGGCAGCGAGATCGTCACCCTGGCCGCCGGTGAGTCCGAGGACCCGCAGCGCGCCGTCACCAAGGCCACCAACAGCGTGATCTGGCGCATCGGCGTCTTCTACCTCGGCTCGATCCTCGTCGTCCTCACGCTCCTGAAGTGGAACGACCCGGCGATCCTCAAGGACGGCTCGTACGTCGCGGCGCTCAACTCGATCGGCATCCCGCACGCCGGGCAGATCATGAACGTGATCGTCCTGACGGCGGTGCTCTCCTGCCTCAACTCCGGTCTGTACACCGCCTCCCGCATGGCGTTCTCGCTCGGCCAGCGCGGTGACGCGCCGCGCGCCTTCGCCCGTACCAACGCGCGTGGCGTGCCGCAGGCGGCCATCCTCTGCTCGGTCCTCTTCGGGTTCGTGGCCGTCTTCTTCAACTACAAGTGGCCGGACACCGTCTTCGACTTCCTGCTGAACTCGTCCGGCGCCGTCGCGCTGTTCGTGTGGCTGGTCATCTGCTTCACGCAGCTGCGGATGCGCGGGATCATCCTGCGCGAGACGCCGGAGAAGCTGACGGTCAAGATGTGGCTGTTCCCGTATCTGACGTGGGCGACGATCGCGATGATCTCCTTCGTGCTCGTCTACATGCTCACGGACGACGCCGGGCGCAAGCAGGTGCTGCTCTCGCTGCTGGTCGCGGCGGTCGTCGTGGCGATCGCGCTGGTACGGGACTTCATGCAGCGCGGTGCGGTGTCCTCTGGCGTTGCCGCGCCCGCCGTCGCTCAGAGCGGTGTGAACGACGAGGTCACCGCGGAGTAGGTGCGCAGGGCGTCGTCCTCGGTGGCGGCGAGGTACCAGATGTTGACCTGGTACGACTTGCCGCCCTCGTCGAACCCCATCTGGCGGGCCTTCCAGGGGTCGCCGTCCTGTGTGAAGTAGTAGTCCCAGACAACGGCCGGGCGGCCGTTGAAGGTGGTCCGCTCCAGACGGATGTTCCGGTAGCCCGGGACATCGTGGGAGCCCTGCTCGGCCACCTGCCACTGGCTCATGAGATCGCCGCCGCGTACGAGTGCGTACGAGGCGGCGATCTCCTGTTTTCCGCCGGGCGAGTGGTAATGGATGTTGGACGGGCTCTTGGCGGTCCGCGTCCAGCCCTTCGGAGGCACCCAGGCGAAGCCGGTCTCTCCTCGGGTGCCGGGGGGTGGGGTGCTGGGAGGGCGGGAGGTGCCGGCGACGGTGGGGGTGGAGGTGCGGGGGGTGGTGCTGGTGCTGGTGGGGCCGGTTGCTTTGCTGGTGGGGCCGGTTGCTTTGCTGGTGTCGTCGGTGCCTTGTGTGGTGGCCAGGACGACTACTACGGCGATCGCTGCGGCGACGGCTGCGGCTGCGGTGATGGCCAGGCGGCGATTCCCCCACCCCGCCCCTTCCCGCTGCGACATGTGCGGCTCCGCCGCGTGGCCTCCGGGGGTGGGGGTGGGTTGAGGTGAGGGGGCGAGCGGCCTCTCCAGCGGCTCCGCCCCCGGACCCCGGGCGGGGGCTGCGCCCCCTGCGCCCCCGGTGTGGGACGGAGTGCGCGTCGGAGGCCCGGCCCCGAAACCTCCGGCGGGGGCTGCGGCCCCGGTGGGGGGCGGGGGAAGGGCGGGGGCTGCGGCCCCGAAGTCCCCGGCGGGGGCTGCGGCCCCCGCACTCCCCGTGGGAGGTGGGGGGAGCGTGGGGGCTGCGGGGCCGATTGCGGGGACTGCGGCCCCTGCGGCCCTGGCGGGGCGCTGACTCTGGGCCCGCTGGGGAGCCTCGGCCCCTGGCGGAAGCGTCGGGGCCGCGGGCCCTTGCCCGGCTGCGGGGGCTTCGTTCCCGGGCCCCCCGGCAGGTGCTGGGGTGGGTGGGGGAAGCGTCGGGGCCCCGGCCCCGCTTGCCGCCCCTGCGGCCCAGGCGGGGCGCTGACTCTGGGCCCGCTGGGAAGCCTCGGCCCCTGGCGGAAGCGTCGGGGCCACGGGCCCTTGCACGGCTGCGGGGGCTTCGTTCCCGGGCCCCCCGGCAGGTGCTGGGGTGGGTGGGGGAAGCGTCGGGGCCCCGGCCCCGCTTGCCGCCCCTGCGGCCC
>NZ_JBHWUR010000042.1:0-19861 GCF_042737755.1 Streptomyces sp. NPDC059994 | reverse complement strand
CAGGCGGGGCGCTGACTCGGACCCCGCTGGGAAGCCTCGGCCCCTGGCGGAAGCGTCGGGGCCACGGGCCCTTGCACGGCTGCGGGGGCTTCGTTCCCGGCGTCCCGCGTGGGTGGGGGAGGCGGGGGCGCTCCCGTCCCTGCGTGCCCCGGGCGGCTCTTGGCCCGTTCCGTTGCGGGGTGGGGCTCGTGCGCCGGGGTGGGCGGACTCAGTGACTCCGATGCCTCGGGCGCCGGGCTGTGCGCCGGGACCGCCAGTGTCGGGGTGCGGGCCAGGACCGTGGGTGGGGCCGCTACCGGCATCAGGAGGGTGGTCAACGCGTCCAGGCCGGGGCGGTCGTCCGGGGTCTTCACCAGGAGCGCGGCCAGTGCGGGGGCCAAGGGGCCCGCCGTGCTCGGGAGTTCGGGCTCCTCGTACAGGACCGCGTGCAGCGTCGCCAGCGTCGTCTCGCGGGCGAACGGCGACTGGCCGCCCACCGCCGCGCTCAGCGTCGCGCCCAGGGACCACAGGTCCGACGCCGGACCCTGGGGCCTGCCGCCCACCCGTTCCGGCGCCATGTAGTCCGGCGAGCCGACCAGCATCCCCACCACCGTCAGCGCCGTCGTGTCCTGGATCGCGGCGATGCCGAAGTCCGTCAGGACGATCCTGCCCGTGCGGCTGAGGAGCACGTTGCCCGGCTTGATGTCCCTGTGCAGGACTCCTACCGCGTGCACCTCCCGTAACGCCTCCACCAGGCCCAGACCGATCCGCGCCGCCTCGCGCGGGGTCACCGGGCCGTCCTCGACCAGGAGTTGCTCCAGGGAGCGCGCGTCCACCAGCTCCATCACGATCCAGAGGCGGTCGGACTCCTCCACCACGTCGTAGACGCGCACCACGTTCGGATGGTCGATGCGGGCCGTCGCCCGCGCCTCGCGCAGGGTGCGTTCGCGGCGGATGCGGCTGTCCTCGGCATCGAGGTCGTTCATGCGCATCTCTTTCACGGCGACCCTGCGGTCCAGGATTTCATCGAACGCCCGCCACACCCGCCCCATTCCCCCCTGGCCGATCGTGACGTCGAGTCGGTATCGCCCCGCTACCAATAGCCCCCGAATTCCCGGCATTACCGCCCGCCCCCTCAGCACCTGGTGCGACCAGGACAGAAACACGAACTTGCCACCATCACAGCATAATTCCGCGAAATCTTGTGGGACCCTTCTCAGCACCGCTTTCAGTACGCCAGCCGCCCAACTCGGCTGAGGGGGATGGGAAATGCGTTCGACAAAACACTGGGGATCTCTGGCCGCCGGCCTGTTCGCAGGTTTGCTGCTTTTGCCTTTCGGGGCGGCGGCTTATGCCGCTGATCCGACACCCGGAAGTGATCAGGGCGGGTCGCCCGGGCCCAGCGCCCCGGCCGAGCTCAAGATCTCCACCGAGCTGCCGAAGGAAATCAAGGTCGCCAATTCCTCCGGAAATACCACTCTCACCGCGAAAATCCTCAACAAGGGAACCAAGGACACCGGCCGGATCACCCTCACCGTCCTCGGCCTCGACGGCATGCGGATCACCGGCGTGGACGGATGCGTGACGGTGCCCGAGAACAAGCTGCCGAAGGGGACCAACACCGGATTCGCCTGTGCCATCGACAACTTGGCCGCCGGCGCCGACAAGTCGTACACCGTCTCCGCCACATACGACCTGAAGAAGACCGGAAAGATCTGCCTGCCGGTCACCGAGGGCACCGGCGAGAAACTGCTCTGGCAGCAGGGGCCGGTCCCGTTCGGGACGACCAGGCCGACGCCCAACGCCCCCGACACCCCACTGCTGCTCGGCACCGACAACGTGCCGGCCGCGCCGCCGGGCGGCTCCGCCGGCCCGTCCCCGACCACACCCGGCACTCCCGCCCCGACCCCGCCGTCCCAGCTCCCCAAGACCGGCGTCAACGACGGCGTACTGCCGCTGCTCGCAGCCGCAGGCCTGCTCCTCTTCGTCGGCTCCACCGGCATCTGGTGGGCCAGCACCCGCCAGCACCGCAGGCGTACGCACTGATGAAGCACTGATGAAGCACTGAAGAGGCACTGAAGAGGCACTGACATGACGTACTGACATGCGGAAGGGCCCGGACGCGCTCAGCGCTTCCGGGCCCTTTCCGCCGAGGCACTCTTCGTTACTTGCGGCCCACGAACTTCCACGCCGCCGGCAGCGCCCCCATCGCCAGCGCCGCCTTCAGCGCGTCGCCGAGCAGGAACGGGGTGAGGCCCGCCGCGACCGCCTGGTTCAGGGACATACCGGTCGAGGCGGCCAGGTACGGGACGCCGACCGCGTAGATGATCGCCGAGCCGAGGACCATCGTGCCCGCGGTGCGCGGCACCGAGCGGTCGCCGCCCCGGCGGGCGAGGGCGCCCACGACGGTGGAGGCGAGCAGCATGCCGAGCACGTAACCGAAGGACGCGCCGCCCGCGCCCGAGGTGCCGTTCGCGAACCACGGCATCCCGGCCATGCCGATCAGCGCGTACAGCCCGAGCGAGAGGAAGCCGCGGCGGGCGCCGAGCGAGGTGCCCACCAGCAGGGCCGCGAAGGTCTGGCCGGTGACGGGGACCGGGGAGCCGGGGACGGGCACGGCGATCTGGGCGGCCACGCCGGTGAGCGCCGCCCCGCCGAGCACCAGGGCGATGTCCCGGGTGCGGGCGCCGGGCAGCAGGTCGGCGAGGACCTTTCCGGTACGGGGTGCGGCGGGGGCAGTGACTGTGGTCGTGGCCATCGTGGGCTCCGCGAAGTCGGGGACGGGCAGCGGGATACGTGCTGGGGACAACGGTGACGTTAGCCGAGGGATTCTCACTCGATCACCATCAGCGGCCCACAAAGCGGCGGTTGGGGCCTTGGTGGAGATCACACAAAGGCCGGACTGCTTCCGTCCGATGGCGTGACCCTCGTCACTGGAATGATGAGGAGTACGGACGGTTTTGCGGATACGGCTCGGGCTCGGGGAGACTGTAGGTTCCCCATAAACGATCAGTTGCTGATCCGAGAGTTGCGAGCGCCATGCACGACGGCAAGACCACGGCCGGGGCCACCGCCGCCGACACCGCATCGGTGGAGGCCGAGCCGCTGTCCCACGGGCTGAAGCAGCGCCATCTGACCATGCTGGGCCTGGGCGGGGTGATCGGTGCCGGTCTCTTCGTGGGGTCGGGGGCCGGGATCGCGGTGGCGGGGCCGGGGATCGTCGTCTCGTATCTCATCGCGGGCGCGATCGCGATGCTGGTGATGCGGATGCTCGGCGAGATGTCGTCGGCGATGCCCGCGTCGGGGTCGTTCTCGGTCCACGCCGAGCGGGCGCTCGGCCGGTGGGCCGGGTTCAGCGTCGGCTGGCTGTACTGGTTCCTGCTGGTGGTCGTCCTCGCCGTGGAGGCGACGGGCGCGGCCCAGATCGCCCACGGCTGGGTGCCGGGGATGCCGCAGTGGGCCTGGGTCCTCGCCTTCATGGTCGTCTTCACCGGCGCCAACCTGGCGGCGG
Organism: Streptomyces sp. NPDC059994; assembly: GCF_042737755.1. Classification (NCBI taxonomy): domain Bacteria; kingdom Bacillati; phylum Actinomycetota; class Actinomycetes; order Kitasatosporales; family Streptomycetaceae; genus Streptomyces; species Streptomyces sp. NPDC059994. Next base: position 16,371 of record NZ_JBHWUR010000042.1, on the reverse strand, counting down.
TGAAGAACTTCGGCGAGTTCGAGTTCTGGTTCGCGGCGCTCAAGGTCGGCGCGATCGTGCTGTTCCTGGTGCTGGGGCTGCTGGCCGTCTTCGGGGTGCTGCCCGACACCGGGCCGGTGGGGTTCACCAACCTGACCGGGCAGGGCGGCTTCCTGCCCAACGGCTGGGACGGCGTGGTCTCCGGCGTCCTCGCGGTGATCTTCGCCTTCGGCGGCCTTGAGGTCGTCACCATCGCGGCCGCCGAGTCGGACGACCCGGTGCGCGCGGTCGGCCGCGCGGTGCGCAGCGCGGTCTGGCGCATCCTCTTCTTCTATGTGGGCTCGATGCTGGTCATCGTGACCCTGCTGCCGTGGACCTCGATGGAGCCCGGCCACAGCCCGTACGTGGCGGTGCTCGACTCGATCGGCATCCCGGGCGCGGGGCAGATCATGAACGTGGTCGTCTTCGTGGCCCTGCTCTCCGCGCTCAACGCCAATCTGTACGGCTCCTCGCGGATGGTCTTCTCGCTGGCCGAGCGCGGCGAGGCGCCCAAGGGGCTGCTCAAGGTGTCGGGCGGCGGGGTGCCCCGGCGCGCGGTCCTCGCGTCGGTCGCCTTCGGGTTCGTCTCGGTGCTGCTCAATCTGAAGTGGCCCGACTCGGTCTTCCTCTACATGCTCAACGCGGTCGGCGCGGTTCTCCTGTTCGTCTGGGGCCTGATCGCCGTCTCGCAGCTGCGGCTGCGGCCCCGGATCGAGCGCGAGGCCCCGGAGCGGCTCACGCTGCGGATGTGGGCCTTCCCGTGGCTGACGTGGGCGGCGCTCGCGGCGATGGCGGCCGTGCTCGTCCTGATGCTCCTCGACGACGACGCCCGGCCCCAGGTGCTGTGGTCGGCGGGCGCGACGGGCGCGGTGCTCGTGGTCGCCTTCGTACGGGAGTGGCGGGCGAGGACTGTCGAAGCAGCCGAAGCGGCCGACCGATCGTCAGGCCGGTAGTTCAGACCGGTAGTTACGGGCGGGTTTGGCGGGACCCACGAGGGCGGACGTATGCGTTCCGTGGACGAGATGTGTGCAGAGCTTCACGCTGTGTGAGTCGAGTGTCCGGATAGCGGTCTGGTGTTCCCTCTGAGCGGTGCCACATCCAGACTGTGGCTCCCGCCCCCCGTCTCAGCTACTGAACAGGGCCTGCCCATGTCCCGGACAAACGCGCCCGCGACGACCGACGCGCAGCCGAAGGTCGACTCCCCCCTCACCCACGGTCTCAAGCAGCGCCACCTCTCGATGATCGCCCTCGGCGGCGTCATCGGCGCCGGGCTCTTCGTCGGCTCCGGCGCCGGAATCGCCGCCGCCGGCCCCTCGATCGTCCTCGCCTACGGCATATCCGGCGCGCTCGTCATGCTCGTGATGCGCATGCTGGGCGAGATGTCGGCGGCCAACCCCGCATCCGGTTCCTTCTCCGTGCACGCCGACCGGGCCATCGGGCCCTGGGCCGGCTTCACCGCCGGCTGGGCGTTCTGGGTACTGCTCTGCGTCGCGGTCGGCCTGGAGGGCATCGGCGCAGCCAAGATCGTGACCGGCTGGCTGCCCGGTACGCCCGAGTGGGCCTGGGTCGCGCTGTTCATGCTCGTCTTCACCGCCACCAACCTCGCGGCCGTGAAGAACTTCGGCGAGTTCGAGTTCTGGTTCGCGGCGCTCAAGGTCGCCGCCATCACGCTCTTCCTCGTCCTCGGCCTGCTCGCCATCCTCGGCGTCCTGCCGGACACCCCCGCCCCCGGCACCTCGAACCTCACCGGCGAGGGCGGATTCCTGCCCAACGGCTCCGAGGGCCTGGTGCTCGGACTGCTCGCCTCCGTCTTCGCGTACGGCGGCCTGGAGACGGTGACCATCGCGGCCGCCGAGTCCGAGAAGCCGGTGCAGGGCGTCGCCCGCGCCGTGCGCACGGCCATGTGGCGCATCGCCGTCTTCTACATCGGCTCGATGGCGGTCATCGTCACGCTGGTGCCCTGGAACGACAAGACCGTGGTGGAGAAGGGCCCGTACGTGGCCGCGCTCGACCACCTCGGCATCGACGGCGCCGGACAGATCATGAACGTGGTCGTCCTCGTCGCCCTGCTCTCCGCGATGAACGCCAACGTCTACGGCGCGTCCCGCATGGCGTACTCGCTGGTCGAGCGCGGCCAGGGCCCCAAGGCCCTCGGCCGGATCTCCGGCGGTGTGCCGCGCGTCGGGGTGCTGTGCTCCTCGGTCTTCGGCTTCGGGTGCGTGCTGCTGAGCTACTGGCGGCCGGACGACGTCTTCCCCTGGCTGCTGAACATGATCGGCGCGGTGATCCTGGTCGTCTGGATCTTCATCGCCGTCTCCCAGCTGCTGCTGCGCCGGCGCATCGAGCGCGAGACGCCGGAGAAGCTGGTCGTGAAGATGTGGCTGTACCCGGGGCTGACCTGGGTGGCGCTGGTGGCGATGGCCGGGATCTTCATCCTGATGGCCCGTCAGTCCGACACCCGCGACCAGCTGATGGCGACCGGCGCCCTGACCGTGGTCCTGGCCGCCGTCGGCTACGCGCGCCAGCGCATGGGAGCCCGCCAGGAGGCCTGAGCCACCCCGCCCCAAGCCCTGCGTCCCGAGGTCCCAGACCTCGGGACGCAGGGCTTTTCGCCGAGGTCACCCTTGGCTGCGACCGCGCACACCTGCTGGTAGCGTGCACTTGCACATTAGTTGCAATAAGCAGTCGGAGGGGCTTCGGACATGGCCATTTACACGCTTCCTGAACTTCCGTACGACTACGCCGCGCTCGAACCCGTCATCAGCCCGGAGATCATCGAGCTGCACCACGACAAGCACCACGCGGCGTATGTGAAGGGCGCGAACGACACCCTGGAGCAGCTCGCGGAGGCCCGCGACAAGGACGCCTGGGGCTCGGTCAACGGCCTGGAGAAGAACCTCGCGTTCCACCTCTCCGGCCACATCCTGCACTCGATCTACTGGCACAACATGACCGGCGACGGCGGCGGCGAGCCGCTGGACAAGGACGGCACCGGCGAGCTGGCGGACGCCCTCGCCGAGTCCTTCGGCTCCTTCGCCAAGTTCAAGGCCCAGCTGACCAAGGCGGCGGCCACGACGCAGGGTTCGGGCTGGGGCGTCCTCGCGTACGAGCCGGTCAGCGGCCGGCTCGTCGTCGAGCAGATCTACGACCACCAGGGCAACGTCGGCCAGGGCTCTACCCCGGTCCTGGTCTTCGACGCCTGGGAGCACGCCTTCTACCTCCAGTACAGGAACCAGAAGGTGGACTTCATCGAGGCGATGTGGCGCGTCGTCAACTGGCAGGACGTGGCGAGGCGTTACGCCGCCGCGAAGGCCGCGGGGAACACCCTGCTGCTGGTCCCGTAGGACCGAACCCGGCTCCGCCCGGCCCCCTGATCGCCCTGCTCGTGATCGTCTTCTCAGCCTTCGCGTGCGGGCGTAATGAACGGACGGCCCCCGTGAGGACGTGACTCGCGGGGGCCGTTCGCTGCGCCGTTCGCTCCCGTGCGCCCTTCACTCCCGCGCGCCGGTGGAGTGCGCCGGTCCATCACCCCCTCGCCCCGGGCCCGTTGTCAGTGGCGGGTGCCATGCTCGGAGCCATGGACACACAGGAGTTCTGGACGCTCATCGACGACGCCCGCGCGCAGGTGGCACACGCGGCGGACGCCGAGGCGGTCGCGGCGCGGGCCGCGGCCCTGCTCTCGGCCAGGCCGGTCGACGAGATAGTGGCATTCCAGCAGGTCTTCTGGGACCTGATGGCCGCCTCCTACCGCCAGCCGCTCTGGGCCGCGGCGTACACGATCAACGGCGGGTGCTCGGATGACGGGTTCGACTGTTTCAGGGGCTGGCTGATCGCGCAGGGGCGCGAGGTGTTCGACCACGCGGTGGCCGACCCGGACGGGCTCGCGGGCCTGAGCGCCGTGCGGGACGCGGCGGTGGAGGGCTGGGAGATGGAATGCGAGGAGGCGCTCGGCATCGCCTGGGACGCGCACCTGGCCGCGACCGGCAAGGAACTCCCCGGCGACAGCTTCACGATCCGCTACCCGGAACTGGACCCGGGCTGGGACTTCGACTTCGACGACACGGGGGAGATGGCGAGGCGCCTGCCGCGCCTGGCGGCGCTGTACGGGGAGTAGGCGGGACGGGGCGGGGAGTAGGCGGGACGGGGAGTAGGCGGGGGTGCGGCACGGCCCCCGCGAGTGCGTGCCTCGCGGGGGCCGTGCCTGAACGACGGGGGCGCCGGGGCGCCGGATCAGTCGAAGATCGGGCGCTGGGTGCGCGTGCGCTTGATCTCGTAGAAGCCCGGGGTCGAGGCGACCAGGAGCGTGCCGTCCCACAGGCGTGCGGCGGCTTCGCCCTTGGGGGCCGGGGTGACGACCGGGCCGAAGAAGGCGATCTGCTCGCCGTCCGCGCCGGGCACGGCGATGACCGGGGTGCCGACCTCCTGGCCGACCTTGTCTATGCCCTCCTTGTGGGAGGCGCGCAGCTCCGCGTCGAACTCGTAGGCGCTGTTGTCGACGTCCGCGTGGTCGGCGAGCTCGGCGGGCAGGCCGACCTCCTCCAGGGCGGCGACGAGGACCTCGCGGCCGGAGCCGAGGTCCTGGTTGTGGAAGCGGGTGCCGAGCGCGGTGTACAGCTTGCCGACGACCTCCTCGCCGTACTTCTGCTGCGCGGCCATGACGACCTGGACCGGGCCCCAGGCCCGGGTCGTCAGGAACTCGCGGTAGGAGTCGGGCAGGTCGTCGAGCCTGTCCTCGTTGAGGACGCCCAGGCTCATCACGTGCCAGCGGACCTCGACATCACGGACCTTCTCGACCTCCAGCATCCAGCGGGACGTCATCCAGGCCCAGGGACAGAGCGGGTCGAACCAGAAGTCGACAGGGGTCTTCCCGGTCTGGGGCACGGTCTCGGACATGTCTCTCCTCATCGGGTCACACCAGGAAATCAACCAAGGGAACACCTCCGGCCACCCGCCGCATTCCCGCGTGTCCGCGGCCCGGCGGGCATGACAGGATCGGTGCTGTTCGAACGAGACACGAAGGAGTGCCCGTGCCCGGTGAGAATCTGTCCCGCGACGAGGCCCGTGAACGGGCTGATCTGCTGTCCGTCGACGGGTACGACGTCGCCCTCGATCTGCGGTCCGCGATCGGGGACGCCCCGGACGGGCCGAGGACGTTCCGCTCGGTCACCACGATCCGGTTCCGCTGCGCGCGGCCGGGCGCGGAGTCCTTCGCGGATCTGGTCGCGCCGTCGGTGAACGCGGTCACCCTCAACGGCAAGCCGCTGGATCCGGCCGCGGTCTTCGACGGCACCCGGGTGGCGCTCGCGGACCTGGCGGCGGAGAACGTGCTGGTGGTGGACGCGAACTGTGCGTACAGCCGCACCGGCGAGGGTCTGCACCGGTTCGTCGACCCCGAGGACGGCGAGGTCTACCTCTACACCCAGTACGAGCCGGCCGACTCCCGGCGGGTGTTCGCGAACTTCGAGCAGCCCGACCTGAAGGCCCCCTACCGCTTCGAGGCGACGGCGCCCGAGGGCTGGACGGTGTGGTCCAACGGCGAGGGCGCCCGGGGCGAGGACGGGGTCTGGCGGTTCGCCGAGACCAAGCCGATCTCCACGTACATCACGTGCGTGGTGGCGGGGCCGTACCACTACGTGACGGACACCTACCGCCGCACCTTCGACGACGGCACCACGCTGGAGATCCCGCTCGGCGCGATGTGCCGCAAGGGCCTGGCCCGGCACTTCGACGCGGACGACGTGTTCCTCGTCACCAAGCAGGGCTTCGACTTCTTCCACGACCAGTTCGACTACCCGTACCCGTTCGGCAAGTACGACCAGGCCTTCGTACCGGAGTACAACCTCGGGGCGATGGAGAACCCGGGGCTGGTGACCTTCCGCGAGGAGTTCATCTTCCGGGGCAAGGTGACCCAGGCCGCCTACGAGCGGCGGGCCAACGTCATCCTGCACGAGATGGCGCACATGTGGTTCGGCGACCTGGTCACCATGCGGTGGTGGGACGACCTGTGGCTGAAGGAGTCGTTCGCCGACTTCATGGGCAGCTTCTCGCAGGTCGAGGCGACCCGGTTCACCAACGGCTGGATCACCTTCGCCAACGGCCGCAAGTCCTGGGCGTACCGCGCGGACCAGCTGCCGTCCACGCACCCGATCACGGCCGACATCCGTGACCTGGAGGACGCCAAGCTCAACTTCGACGGCATCACCTACGCCAAGGGCGCCTCGGTCCTCAAGCAGCTGGTGGCGTACGTGGGGCGCGACGACTTCCTGGAGGGCGCCCGGCGCTACTTCAAGAACCACGCCTACGGGAACACGCGCCTGGGCGACCTGCTGTCGGTCCTGGAAGAGGTCTCAGGGCGGGACATGACGTCCTGGTCGCGGTCCTGGCTGCAGACGGCGGGCGTCAACTCGCTCACCCCGGTGGTCACTTACGACGCGGGCGGGCGCATCACCGAGCTCGCCGTGGTCCAGGGGGCCGTCGAGGCGCATCCGACGCTGCGCCCGCACCGGGTCGCCGTCGGCCTCTACCGCTCCGAGGCGGGCTCCCTCGTGCGGTACGCGCGCGCCGAGGTCGACGTGGACGGGCCGCGCACGGTGGTGGCGGAGCTGACCGGGGCCGAGCGTCCCGAGCTGGTCCTGGTCAACGACGACGACCTCACGTACTGCAAGATCCGCTTCGACGAGGGCTCGCTCGCCACGCTCCGCGCCCACCTCGGCGACATCACCGACCCGCTGGCGCGCGCGCTGTGCTGGTCGGCGCTGTGGAACCTGACGCGGGACGCGCTCATGCCCGCGCGGGACTTCATCAGCCTGGTACTGGCCCACTCCGGGCGCGAGACGGACATCGGCGTGCTCCAGATGCTGCACGCCTGGGCCCGCTCGGCGCAGACGTACTACGCGGCGCCCGAGTGGCGCGAGCAGGGCGGGCGGCTGCTGGCCGAGGGCGCGCTGCGTGAGCTGCGGATCGCGGCTGCGGGCAGCGAGCACCAGCTGGCCTGGGCCCGTTTCTTCGCCTCCACGGCGACGGCCGACGCCGACTTCCAGCTCCTCGAAGGGCTCCTTGAGGGGAGCGCGAAGATCGACGGCCTGGAGGTCGACCAGGAACTGCGCTGGGTGCTCCTGGAGCCGCTGGCCGCGCACGGCCGCGCCGACGAGTCGGTGATCGGCGCCGAGCTCGCCCGCGACGACACCGCCTCCGGCAAGCGCCACCAGGTGCGGTGCCTGGCGGCCCGGCCGTCGGCGGCGGTCAAGGCGCAGGCGTGGGCGCAGGTCGTCGAGTCCGACTCGCTCTCGAACGCGCTGGTGGAGGCCACCATCGCCGGTTTCGGCCAGCCCTCGCAGCGCGAGCTGGTCGCTCCGTACGCACCGAAGTACTTCGAGGTGATCGAGCGCCTGTGGGCCGAGCGGTCCATCCAGATCGGCATGGACGTCGTCCGGGGGCTCTTCCCGAGCCTGCGGGACAACCGGTCGACGCTCGATTCCACGGACGAATGGCTGACCGCCCACCCGGACGCGGCCCCGGCGCTGCGCCGGCTGGTCCTGGAGGCCCGTGACGACCTGGCCCGCACCCTGCGCGGCCAGGCCTGCGACGCGGCGGCCGCCGCCCGCTGACGTTCGACGGGGGCCCGGCGACGGGCCCCCTGATCGGCACTCGAACGCCCGTACTTTAGGACGGGCTTGTCCGGAATTGTCGACGAGCTTGTAACAGCGGTTAAGGGCCGCTCCGGGCGCGGAACACCCCCCGGCATGAACCACAACACCCCGACCTTCGGCGGCGAGACCCCCTCCCCGCTCTCCCCGCGCCCCCTCAGTCACCTCACCGATGTGCACCGGCGCGTCTACTCCGCGGCCCAGCTGCGCGCCCACGGCGTCCCCGCCTCCAGCGCCGCCGCCCAGTGCCGCCCCGGCGGCCCCTGGCAGCAACTGCTGCCCGGGGTCTACGTGTTGCACCCGGGGCCGCCCACCGGCGAGGAGCGCCTGCACGCGGCCCTGCTGTACGCGGGGCGCCCGGCCCCCGAGCGCGCCAAGGCGATCCCGGTCCAGGGCCAGGCGCACGCGGCGCTCTGCGACGCGGTCGTCACCGGGCTCGCCGCGCTCGCCCTGCACCGCTTCTCCTCCGCTCCCCCGCTGCTCTCGCTCGACCGGATCGACGTGCTGGTGCCGCGCACCCGGCGGCTGCGCTCGACCGGCTGTGTGCGCCTGGTGCGGGCGCCTGCGATGCCGGTGCCGGAGCCGGTGGCCGGGGTGCCGGTGGCGCCGGTGCCGAGGGCGCTGGCGGACGCGGTGGCCCAGCTCACCGACGCGCACGTGGTACGCCGGCTGCTCACCGAGGCCGTACGCGGCGGGCACTGCGAACCGGCCGCTCTCGTACGGGAGTTGACGCAGGCGCGGCTGCTGACGCGGGCGCACGTGGTGGACGCGGTGGACTCGCTGCTCGCCGAGGGGCGGGCCATCGCCGAGAACCGCCTCTACGAGATGGTGCGCACCCACGAACTGCCCGAACCGCTGTGGAACGTGGACCTGCGACTGCCGGGCGGGCCGCGCATCGGGGGCGTGGACGCGTACTGGCCGGACCAGGCGGTGGCGGTGGAGCTCGACACCCGGGCGCCGCGCCAGGGGCGCCGGCGCCAGGAGGACGAGGACGAGCTGTGGTGCGAGTACACGCGCAGGCGCGAGACGCTGGAGCGGCTGGGGATCACCGTCGTCCACCTCACGCCCAGGAAGCTGCGCGAGGCGATGGAGCAGCAGGCGACCGTGGTGCGCACCGCCCTGATGGCGTCGGCGGACCGGGAGCCCGCCGCGTACGTGGTGGTGCTCCCCCAGTGAACAGGGGAGCACCACAAGGCCACTTGACGGGCTTGGTCACTTGACCGGCTTGGCCGCCGGTGCGGTCCCGCAGAACTCGGCGACCACGACCGCCGCGCTGTCGCCCGACCAGTCGCCGTTGAAGTTGAACGCCAGTGAGTGGCGCCCGTCCTTCGTCGTGAGCGCCTCGGAGGACGAGCCGTGGATCCCGCCGCCGTGGCCCCAGACCTCGGTGCCGCAGGGCGGCTTGTTCACCATCAGACCGGTTTCAGCCGATCCTGAACCCGCCGGGGAGGGCCGGCCGGTGAGCAGCCGGGCGCGGACCACCGCGGCGGGCTCGCCCCCTCCGACCGCACCGCGCGCTCGACCGCCCCGCGCGCGCTCGACCGCCCCGCGCGCTCGACCGCCCCGCGCGAAGGCGGGGATTCCGGGCGAGGTCAACTAACTGCTCAATTGAAGGTTAGGGGTTAGATACCTCAGATGCAACCGGTCACGTAACCTTGAGGGGTTAGCTCCGCCACCGGCGCCGCCTCAGCGACGCCGCACCGCCGCCCACGAGAGGAGCCCGGGATGTCCGCGCCCGATCCGCGCCCGCTCACCGGAGAGCCCGTCTCCCTCGACCTGCTGAACACGCGCTGGATGCACGACGGGGAGCGCCAGGACCTGCTGGTCTCCGTCGACGGGCTCGCCGTCTGGCTCGCCGCCACCGGCCTCGACGCCCGCTTCCCCGCCGACGAAGCCGCGCTCGGGCCGCTGCTGCGGGCCCGGGAGGCGCTGCTGCGGGCCGTGGAGAACCCCGGCGACCCGGCGGCGGCGGACGTCGACGCCATCCTCGAACACGGCCGCATTCGCGCCACCTTGTCCGCCGAAGGGCCGGGCGAGCGGGCCGAGTTCGCCGATCCGGCGTGGGGGCCCGCCTGGACGGCCGCGCGCGACTACCTCGATCTGCTGCGCACCGCGCCGGACCGGATCCGCGCCTGCGCCCATGACGCGTGCATCCTGCACTTCTTCGACATCTCGCGGAACGGGACGCGCCGTTGGTGCTCGATGGCCGCGTGCGGCAACCGTGCGAAGGCGTCCCGTCACTACGCCCGCACCCGCGAGGGCTGATTCGCCCCGTTTCACCCCGCCTGGCGCCCGTTGGCGTATGGCGGGATTACGCCATGTCCGATTCCGGGTCCAGTCAACTCTCCACAAACAACGGTCATATACGAAATGCTCAGCGGTCATCCGGCCCCGTATTCCGGACCCTTTCTGACCATTAGGGAAGCTGATGACCTCCGATTCACCGCGCGCCACACCCGGCGCTAGACGCACGGCCCAGATAGCGGCCGCGGCCGGCATGGTGGCCGCGCTCGTCGCCGCGGGCGCCGCCCCCGTCTTCGCCTCCGGGACGGCCGATCCGACGCCCGCTCCGGTGAAGTCCACCCCCGCGAAATCCGCGGCGGACCCCGCGGACAAGCTCGGCGCGGCCGACGAGCAGCGGCTCGCCGACGCCCGGGCCAAGGGCGAGAAGACCGTCACCGTGATGGTGGCGACCGCCCCCGGCGCCACCGGCGCCGTCTCGCACCAGCTCGACTCGGTGCCCGGCGCCACCGTCGGCAAGACCGACGACAAGCTCGGCTATGTGCGGGCCACCCTGCCGACCGGCACCGCGGAGTCGGCCCTGAAGGCCGCCGCGAAGCTGCCCTCGGTCCACGGGATCGACCTCAAGCAGGAGATCCAGCTCGACGACCCGACCCCGTCGGCCGACAGCGCCAAGGGCGCCGCCGCCCCGCGCAAGTCGCTCTCGGGCTCGTTCGCGGCGCCGGGCAAGGACACGCCCGCGAAGAACCCGTACAACCCGTCCTTCGAGACGGGCGCGGTCGACTTCGTCAAGCAGCACCCCAAGGCCGACGGCCGCGGCATCACCATCGGCGTCCTCGACTCGGGCGTGGACCTGGGCCACCCGGCGCTGCAGAAGACCACCACCGGCGAGCGCAAGATCGTCGACTGGGTCACCGCGACCGACCCGGTGGCCGACGCCGACGGCACCTGGCGCCGGATGAACACCGCCGTCGCCGGCCCGGAGTTCACCTTCCAGGGCCGCAGCTGGAAGGCCCCGGCGGGCTCGTACGACGTGAGCCTCTTCTCGGAGAAGATCACCGCGGGCGGCGACGCCAAGGGCGACCTGAACCGCGACGGCGACACCACCGACACCTGGGGCGTGCTCTACGACCCGGTCGCCGGGACCGTCCGCGTGGACCTCAACAACAACGGTGACTTCACCGACGACGAGGCCATGAAGCCGTACAAGGACGGCTACCAGGTCGGCTACTTCGGTACGGACAACCCGGCGACCGACGTCGTCGAGCGGATGCCGTTCACGGTCGAGATCCGCAAGGACGTGAAGTACGACGCGGCCGGGCACACCTCCGACTACGTCAACATCGGCGTCATCGAGTCCGAGCACGGCACCCACGTCGCGGGCATCACCGCCGCGAACGGCCTGTTCGGCGGCAAGATGAGCGGCGCCGCTCCCGGCGCCAAGATCGTCTCCTCGCGGGCCTGCAACTGGTCCGGCGGCTGCACCAACATCGCGCTGACCGAGGGCATGATCGACCTGGTCACCAACCGCCACGTCGACATCGTCAACATGTCGATCGGCGGTCTGCCGGCGCTCAACGACGGCAACAACGCGCGCTCCGAGCTCTACAAGCGCCTGATCGACAGCTACGGCGTCCAGCTGGTCATCTCGGCCGGCAACGAGGGCCCCGGCGTCAACACCATCGGCGACCCGGGCCTGGCGGACCACGTCATCTCGGTCGGCGCCACCATCTCGCAGCAGACCTGGGCCGCCAACTACGGCTCCAACGTGTCGAAGAAGTACGACATGATGCCGTTCTCCTCGCGCGGTCCGCGTGAGGACGGCGGCTTCACGCCGACCCTGTCGGCGCCGGGTGCCGCGATCAACACCACGCAGACGTGGCTGCCGGGCTCCCCGGTCAAGGAGTCGGGCTACTCGCTCCCCGCCGGCTACTCGATGCTCCAGGGCACCTCGATGGCCTCGCCGCAGGCGACGGGCGCCGCGGCCCTGCTGCTCTCGGCCGCCAAGCAGAAGCACCTCGACCTGGCCCCGGCCGACCTGCGCACCGCGCTGACGTCGACGGCCAAGCACATCAAGGGTGTTCAGGCGTACGCCGAGGGCGCGGGCCTGATCGACATCGTCGACGCCTGGGACGCGATCCAGGACGGCGCCACCGCCCATGAGTACAGCGTCAAGGCGCCGGTGAAGACCGCGATCGACTTCGCGCTGAAGACGCCGGGCTTCGGCACCGGCATCTACGACCGCGAGGGCGGCCTCAAGGCGGGCGAGAAGAAGACGTACGAGGTCACGGTCACCCGCACCACGGGCCCGGACAAGGCCGTCAAGCACAAGCTGTCGATCAGGAACAACGACGGCACCTTCAAGGTCCTGGGCTCCGACGAGGTCGCGCTGGCGCTGAACACGCCGGTCACCGTCAAGGTGCAGGCGCAGCCGAAGTCGGCGGGCGTGCACAGCGCCATCCTGGAGGTGAACGACAAGCGGACCAAGGGCGTGGACCAGCAGATCCTCGCCACCGTGATCGTCTCCAAGCCGCTGGCCAAGCCGTCGTACACCTTCACGGACTCGTCCTCGGTGCAGCGCAACAGCACCAAGTCGTACTTCGTGACCGTCCCGGCGGGCGCCAAGGCCCTTGAGGTCTCCATGGGCGCGCTGCGCTCGGGCAGCCAGACCCGGTTCATCGCGATCCACCCGTACGGTGTGCCGGTCGACGACACGGGGACGCCCAACTGCTACCCGAACTACGACAACCCGGCCAACAAGTGCCGCCCCGACCTGCGCTCCTACGCGGACCCGCAGCCCGGTGTGTGGGAGATCGAGGTCGAGTCGCGCCGTACGTCGCCGTACCTCGACAACCCGTACAAGCTGGATGTCGCGCTGCTCGGCGCCGCCTTCGACCCGGCCGTGAAGACGGTCCCGGAGGCCAAGGTCGGCACCTCGACCCCGGTCGAGTGGAAGGTCACCAACGGCTTCGCCGCCATCGACGGCAAGCTGCAGGGCGGCTCGCTGGGCTCCGCGAAGGTCGCCAAGCCGACCATCAAGGCCGGTGAGCTCCAGACGAGCACGCTGACCATCGGCGAGGGCGTGGAGCGCCTCGACGTCGCCATCGGCGGCGTCTCGGACACCGCGGCCGACCTGGACCTCGCGGTCCTCAAGGACGGCGTGCAGGTCGGCTCGTCCGCGGACGGCGACTCCGAGGAGGCCGTCAGCCTGCTGAAGCCGGCCGCCGGCACCTACACCATCCAGGTCGCGGGCTACGCGGTCCCGTCCGGGACGACGACGTACAACTACCGCGACGTGTACTACGCGCCGTCGCTCGGCACCGTCAAGGTCGACGACTCGAAGACGGTCAAGCTCGCCAACGGCGCCACGGCGACCGTCGGCGCGCAGGTCCTGGTGAGCGGCGCGGCCCCCGAGGGACGCCAGTTCTTCGGCGAGGTCAAGCTGGTCAACGCGCGCGGCACCGCCGCGGGCACCGGCAGCGTCGTGATCGAGAAGGTCACGCCGTAACGGTGTAAGTCACGCGAAGGGGCCCGGCGTTCACGACGAACGCCGGGCCCTTTCGCGTGGGTACGCGCGTACGGGCTCAGCCCTTGAGCGAGCTCAGGTCCTGGGCGTACGTGCCGACCGCGTGCGCGATGACGTCGATGTTGAGGTCGAAGTACTTGCGGTCGATGTTCTTCAGGGTGTCACCGGCCGCGTGGTAGTTGGCGTCGTAGGGCTGCTTGGCCGTGCCGCCCGCCTTGGCCGCCTGCTCCTCGGTCTTGAGGCCCTCGGCGCCGGTGAAGGTGCCGCCCGCCGGGATGCCCTGCTCGATGAACGGGCCGTAGTCGGAGCGGCCGTCGAAGTCGGTGCCCCAGTGTGGGACGCGCTTCTTGTCCAGGTAGCCGTTGATGAGCCGCTCGATCTGGGCGGATCCGGCCGGGCCCGCGCCCTCGCCCACGTGGTCGGAGTCGTCGCCGTCGTAGACGAGCTCGGCCGGGTTGGGCGAGCCGATCATGTCGAAGTTGAGGTACAGCTTGATCTGCTGCTTCTGCTTGTCGTCAAGGGACTTGACGTAGTGCTCGGAGCCCAGCAGGCCCAGCTCCTCGCCCGACCACCAGGCGAACCGCACCTTGTTGGCGGTGGGCTTGGGGTGCTTCCTGGTCTGCTCGGTCTCCTTGGCGAGCTTGAGCGCGACTTCGAGCAGACCGGCCGAGCCGGAGCCGTTGTCGTTGATGCCGGGTCCGGCCGGGACCGAGTCGAGGTGGCTGCCGAGCGCGACGACGTTCGCCGGGTCGCCGCCCCTGGTCTCGGCGATCACGTTGCGGGTCTGGTGGGCGACGGCCTCGGTGGCGACGTCCAGGGTGACGGTGACGTCGCCCTTGGCGACCTGCGCGGCCAGTGCCTCGCCGTCGGCGAGCGAGATGCCGGTGGCCGGGATGTGCGCGTTGGCGGGGTCACTGACGGTGCCGCGGACGGGGGCGTCGCCGGAGTGGTTGTAGAGGATGATCCCGGCGGCGCCCGCCTCGGCCGCGACGGCCTCCTTCTGCTGGAAGGTGCAGCTGCCGCGCTTGACCAGGGCGATCTTGCCGGTGAAGGTGTCCGACGCGTAGTCGTCGAGCGCGCAGCCCGGGGTGGCGTCGACACGGGCCGCCTTGACCTGGGCGGTGAGGCCGCCGGCCGGGCTCGCCTTGCTGAACTGGTAGGCGGTGGTCTTCAGCTCGCGCGGCGCGGGCGAGAGCACGGTGAGCTTCTCGCGCAGGGTCTTGGACTCGTAGATGTCGAAGTCCTGGTACGAGACGTCGTACCCGGCCCTCTTGAGCTGTCCGTAGACGTACGCGGCCGAGGCGTCGTAGCCGGGCGTGCCCGCGGCGCGGTTGCCGCCGTTGGCGTCGGCGATCTTCTGGAACTGCTCCAGGTGGCGGTAGGCGCTCTCCCCCGACGCCTGCGACACCAGCTTCCTGGCGAGCCGCTCCGCCTGCTTCTGCGGGTCCTTGCGGTCGTGGGAGTGGCCCTGCGGGTGGGCGACGGCCGGGCTTGCGGCCGCCAGGAGTACGGGGGCTACGGCCAGGACCGCTATGGCCCGGCTGCGGCGGGATGCGCGCACGAGTTCCTCCGGAATACGGGTGCTGGTGACCGTTTATCGGTCCCGACCGCAGGACCGTAACCAGCGAAAGGGCCGTCCGGGGGCATTCCGGGGCGGATGCAACAGAGCTGCCATGAACTCGTCACAAGTGGGAAGGGATCTCCCGCTTACCTGTCCGGCCGGCCTCCGGGCCGTCCCATCCCCCGGACAATGGATTGGACAAGTCCGCCGGGCGCCGACGCATGATGGAGGCGCCCGAGCCGTACATGCACGTACAAAAGGAGTCACCGTGAGGGTCGGAATCGTCGGAGCCACCGGACAGGTCGGCGGAGTCGTGCGCACCATCCTCGCCGAGCGGAAGTTTCCGGTCGACGAGCTGCGCCTGTTCGCCTCCGCGCGGTCCGCGGGCTCCACCCTCACGTGGGAGGGCCGGGAGATCACCATCGAGGACGCGTCCACGGCCGACTACACCGGCCTGGACATCGTGATCTTCTCGGCGGGCGGCGCGACGTCGCGCGCGCTGGCGGAGAAGGTCGCCGGGCAGGGCGCCGTCGTGATCGACAACTCGTCGGCGTGGCGGGGCGACCCCGAGGTACCGCTGGTGGTCTCCGAGGTGAACCCGGAAGCGATCAAGGACCGCCCCAAGGGGATCATCGCCAACCCGAACTGCACCACGATGGCCGCGATGCCGGTGCTGCGGCCGCTCCACGAGGAGGCCGGGCTGACCGCGATGGTCGCCACGACCTACCAGGCCGTGTCCGGCTCCGGCCTCGCGGGCGTGGCGGAGCTGCACACCCAGGCGTGCGCCGTGGCCGAGTCGGCGGACCAGCTCGCCTTCGACGGGGACGCGGTGTCGTTCCCGGAGCCCGGCGTCTACAAGCGCCCGATCGCCTTCAACGTGCTGCCGCTGGCCGGGTCGATCGTGGACGACGGGTCGTACGAGACGGACGAGGAGCAGAAGCTCCGCAAGGAGTCCCGCAAGATCCTCGGCATCCCGGACCTGAAGGTGTCCGGCACGTGCGTGCGCGTCCCGGTCTTCTCGGGCCACTCGCTCCAGGTGAACGCGCGCTTCTCGCGGGCGATCGGGGTGGAGCGGGCGTACGAGCTCCTGGCCTCGGCTCCCGGCGTCGAACTCTCGGAGATTCCGACGCCGCTGGAGGCCGCGGGCAAGGACGCGTCGTATGTGGGCCGCATCCGGGTCGACGAGACCGTGGAGAACGGTCTCGCGCTGTTCCTGTCCAACGACAACCTCCGCAAGGGGGCTGCGCTGAACGCGGTCCAGATCGCGGAACTGGTGGCGGAGGAGCTGCGCGGCTAGCCCGCGGGGTTCTTTTTGGCCCCACCCCGCCCCTTCACCTAGACCCTCCGGGGGTGGGTGGGGGGCGGAGGGTGGTTTCGGG
>NZ_JBHWUR010000041.1:0-59678 GCF_042737755.1 Streptomyces sp. NPDC059994 | reverse complement strand
GGCACGCGCGCGTGCCCGAACACCCCGGAACCCGCCGAGGCCGACGGCGCTCGCTACACGTCGGCCATCTGCGGCATCTCGCCCTGTGTCGTCTGCAGGTCGATCACCGAGAACGACGCGCCCTGCGGGTCGCTGAGCGCCGCGAACCGCCCGTAGGGCGTGTCCATCGGCCCGAACCGCAGCACCCCGCCGCGCTTGGTCGCCTTCGCCACCGCGTCGTCGCAGTTGTCGACCGTGAAGTACACATTCACGTACGAGGGGACCTCGGGCGGGAACTCCTCCGTCATCTTCATGCGCCCCATGACCATCTCGTCACCCACGCTGAAGACCCGGAAGTCGGCCGCGTCGTCCTGCATCTGCTTGGCGCCGTACGGGAACACCGCGGGCAGGAACGCGTCGACCTTCGCCGGGTCGCGGGTGAAGAACTCGGCCCAGCAGAACGCGCCGTGCACGCCCTTGGCCTCGAAGCCCTCGTGGCTGCCCGCCTGCCACACGCCGAAGACGGCGCCGCTCGGCTCGCGGGCGATCGCCATGGAGCCGAAGTCGCCGACCTGCATCGGCTCCATCAGCACCTCGCCGCCGCTGTCCTTGATCTTCTTCGCGGTGGCGGCGACATCGGGCGACGCGAGGTAGAGACACCACGCCGACTGGCCCTCCTGGCCCGGCATCGGCGGCACGACGGCCGCCACCGCCTTGCCGTTCGCGTACGCCTGTGTGTAGTTGCCGTACTCCGACGACGCCTCCCCGAACGTCCAGCCCAGCACGTCACCGTAGAAGCTCTTCGCTCCCTCGACATCGGTGAACATCGCATCGGCCCAGCACGGAGTGCCCTCTGGTTCTGCGGCCATGACTGTGCTCTCTCCTGTGTGACAGACGGTCCGGCTTGCCACGCTAGCCAGCCGACCCCGACCTCGCGCGCCGAGCGCTCCCACCCGCCGTCCCGGCGCGGACGACCGGAGCCCGCCGCAAGGGGTGACGCGCCGGGACGGCGGGCAGGTAATCGGGTACGGATCCTGGCGGGGCGGGACGACTCGGGCGTAGCGTGACCCGGCGCTGGCGCGCACAGCGACCTACAGGGGGCGTGTGACCTCATGGACAAGCCGGTCTGGCAGTTCTCGGACGACCGCGGGCAGGTGGCGACGGCCAGGGGAGTCCCCACCAGGGTGACCGCCTACATCCAGGCCGGAGCCACGCTCTGGGACCACGGAGTCGGCCCCGGAGCCGTCTTCGGCTCCTTCCACGACGGGGCCGCACCCGACCGCGCCAAGGCCGGCGGGCTGCCCCTGGACCGGCTGCGCTACCTGGGTGCGGGCGCCACCCTCGACCTCGACGTGCTGCTCCAGGGCACGCCCGACCTCGTGGTGGCCGTCAGCTACGGCGGCGGCCAGGTCTACGGCCTCGCCCCCGAGACCGCCAAACACCTGGAGGAACACGTTCCGGTGGTCGTCATCGACATCGGGCACTCGCGCTCCCTGGCCGAGATCAGGGACCGCTTCGCGGACCTCGCCCGCGCCCTCGGCGGCGACCGCCACCACGAGGACGCCGCCCGCCTCCTCGACGCGGCGCAGCGCCGTCTGCGCACCGTGACGGCCGCCACGCGCGCGTACGCGGACACGGACCCGCCCGTGGCGCCCCGCGTACTCGCCCTCTCGCCCGCCGGGCCCGGCCAGGTCCACGTGGCGCGCCCGGGCGCCTGGCCGGAGCTGCGCGCCCTGGCCGAGCACGGCGTCCACCTGGTGGAGCCGCCCGCCGGAACCGGGGCGAACTGGACCACGCTCACCTGGGCGGCGGCGGCCGCCCTGCCCGCCGAGATCGTCCTGTCCGACGTACGGGTGAACGCCACCCCCGTCGAGCAGCTGCGCGCCGACGCGCACTGGCGGGCGATCGAGGGCCGCGCGCGCGTGCTGCCGTGGAACCCCGAGACCCCGTGCAGCGCCCGGGCCCACGCCCGGTTCTTCGCCCTGGTCGCCGACGCGGTGGACTCCCGTACCGCACGTTAGTACGCCTCGGTGCCGACAACTTCACAGCTCAGAGCCGTGTCGGAGTTGGGCTGAACGGGTGAGCGGCGTCATCATGGCCGGATGCAGATACAGCACATGGGCGAGGTGGTCCGGTGAGCAGGTACGACGTCACCGATGAACAGTGGGAGGGGCTCGCCCAGGTCGTTCCGCTGCGCAGTCGCAACGAGTGGCCGTCGCGCGTCGACCACCTCACCATCCCCAACGAGTACGCGGCCGTCGCACAGCGCCGCTTCGTGGTCCTGCGCGTCCAGGTCTTCGCGGACGCGCGCGAGGTCGCCGAATACATGATGGCGCAGACCCCGGTCCTGCTCGATCTGACGGGCGCCGACACCGAAGTCGCCAAGCGCATACTCGACTTCAGCAGCGGAGTGGTCTTCGGCCTGGGCAGCGGAATGCACCGGGTCGACCGCAATGTCTTCCTCCTCGCGCCCGCCGGCACGGAGGTGGAGGGCATCGCCGAGGCCGTCGTCCCCCATGCGTAGAGCCGTTCCCGTGGCGGAAAACGCCGCGTAGGGCCGTCCCCCATGGCGGAGCCGTCCCTCGTTCGTACGAAGGTATCCGAGGCGTAACGGTTCGTCACGTTTTGCCCCCGTACGGTCCGTTCCATGAACGGAACCTGTGACCGGCCCACCGTCACCGAACTGCGGCTGTCCGCCTTCAAGTCGCACCGCGGCGCGATCATCCCGCTCGGCCCGCTCACCTTCCTGGCGGGACCGAGCGGCAGCGGCAAGTCCAGCGTCCTCCAGGCGTACGAGGCACTGGCCCGGCTCGGCTCCGGCGCCACCCTCGCCTCGGCGTTCCCCGACCCCGCAGGGTGCGTACCGGAACGCGCCGAGGCGGACGCCCAGGGCAGGCGCGGGTTCCGCATCGGCTGCACCGTCGACGGGCCCGCCGGACCCGTCCGGCTCGACCTCGCCGTCCAGGCCGAGCCGGAACTCCGCGTCGTCGGCGAACGTTTGACCAGCGACGGCGACACCCTCCTGTCCACCGCCCTGCGCGACCCCGGCCGCTCCACCGTGCAGGCCGCCTGGCACACCGCCGGCGCCGTCCCGGTCACCCGCGCCCCGCTCCCCGACGACCGGCTCGGCACCGCCCTGCTGCCGCTGCGCGTCGCCGGGAAGACCGAGGGACAGCTGCGGGTCCTCGCCGCCGCCGAGCAAGTGGTCGTCGCCCTGCGGTCCGTGTTCGCCTGCGACCCCCAGCCGCAGCGCATGCGCGAACCCGTCCTGCCCGGCCAGGGACGGCTGCGGCGCGGCTGCGACAACCTCGCCGAGATCCTCTCCCGCACCGCCGAGGAGTGCACCATCCGGCACGCCCGGCTGGTCACCGCGGCCCGCGCGGGCTGCGCCGGCCCGGTCACCGCGCTCGCCGCCGAAGAACTGGCCGACGGGACGTTACGGGCCATGGTGGGCCGCGGCGAACGGACACCCACGCCCGTGGCCCGCCTGGGAGAAGGCGAACTGCGCTACCTCGCGCTCGCCCTGGTCCTGCTCACCGGCCCCGGAGTGCTGGCCGTCGACACCGTCGCCGAGATCCCGTCCGCCATGCAGACCCTCACCGTCCTCACCGACGGCTTCGACCGCGGCCTCGACCGGCGCCAGACCGCCGAACTGGCCGCACTGGCCGCCGAGATGTGCCGACGCGGCCACATCCGTCTCGCCGGCACCGTCACGGACGCCGGATGCGCCCGAGGAGTCCAGGGGGCGGCAGTGGTAGACCTGGAGCCGTGACCGAACCCGACGTAGCGGGACTCCAGCGCCGACTGGCCGACTTCGCGGCCGCGCGCCACTGGCAGCCCTTCCACACCCCCAAGAACCTCGTCTCCGCCCTCAGCGTCGAGGCCTCCGAACTCCTTGAGATCTTCCAGTGGCTCACCCCCGAGCAGTCCGACCGCGTCATGCACGACCCCGACCGCGCCCACCGGGTGACCGACGAAGTGGCCGACGTCCTCGCCTATCTCCTCCAGTTCTGCGAAGTCCTCGGCATCGACCCGCTCGCCGCGCTCTCCGCCAAGATCGACCGCAACGAGCTCCGCTTCCCCGTCCCCACCGCCCCGCCCGCCCCGCAGCCCCTCACCGCCCCCGCCCCGGCACAGACCCGCCCCACCCCGGTACAAACCGGTCCCGCCCCTGTGCAGAACCCCGAAGAAAGTCCAAACGGTCACTCTTCGGAGTGACCGAGTTATTCAAAACCCCCTGCTCGTCCACAGATTTCCCGATTGCTCTGGCTTTCCTGGCCTCAGAAGCTCACTCTAGGTAGTGACCGGGAAACGGATCGTCGTATGAACGGGGGCCGCTCATGGACGCGGTACGGCTCATCGGAGTGAGCAGGTTAGCGCTCGCGGAAAGCACCGCGGCGCTGGAGATCGTCGCCGAGGCCTGGCAGGCGCAAGCCCTCGCCCAGGCCATCGGAAGCCACCTGGCGGCCACCGGGCCACCGGAACTCAGGGGCGAAGCACGCGGCCTCAGCGAGACCGGCGGCCGCGGCTGCGGCGCCCTCGACCACCCCGGACTGCGTATCGGCGGCATCCGCGCCACCCAGCTCTCCGGAGTGACCGACGCCAGACAGACGCTGACCGGACTCGGCGGCCTGCTCGGAGACGTCGGCATGGCCCTCGTCGGCGTCGCCTGCGCCACCGACGAAGAAGGGCTCTACTGGCAGTGCATCGAAGCGATCGACGCCGCCGACGAGTCGAGCGACCGGGTCCGCGGAATGCTCCGCCGACTCACCGTACGCGAGCAGGAAAGACGGCCCGGCGCGCTGCGCGACTCGACGGCGAGGCCGTCATGACCGGACGGGAGTCACCACACCGGCCCTCACACGCCCGTCGGGCGGCCCTCCACATGCCCACCGGCGTCCGGACCCGGCAGCACACGCTCGGCGGTCGACTGCAGATCGGCGTCGAGCCGCGACAGATCCGCGTTCAGCGCCGCCATCAACTCCTCCATCTGCTGCAGCAGCCCCTTCGGCGCACCGTGCTGCCCGGGCACGGACTGCCCGGCCGGCTCCTGCGGCACGGCCTGTTCCGGCACAGCTTCCTGGGACATGGCGGCCTCCTCGGCCCAAGCCCTCCCGCGCGGTTGCGGGGGTGGCAGTTCGACAGACGCGTCGGCAACGGCCGCCGACGCGCGGGCCGGGCGGGCCGGCTCCGCCCGAGCCAACGAACACTCAGCGCGACAGTCACTGGTCAGAGCCCGTGCGGCCCGTCAGGTGGACGATTTTCACCTGCCTGGGCAGCCCTCGCGCATGCGGCAAGGGCGGGGTTGACGACAGTTCGAAGGTGCAGGATGGATGCATGGATCTTCGAATCTTCACGGAGCCCCAGCAGGGCGCCGACTACGACACCCTCCTCGCCGTCGCGAAGGCCACCGAAGCCCTCGGATTCAACGCCTTCTTTCGCTCCGACCACTACCTGCGGATGGGCTCGGCGGACGGCCTCCCGGGCCCCACCGACGCCTGGATCACCCTCGCGGGACTCGCCCGCGAGACCAGCCGCATCCGCCTCGGCACACTGATGACCGCCGGCACCTTCCGGCTCCCCGGCGTCCTCGCCATCCAGGTCGCCCAGGTGGACCAGATGTCCGGCGGCCGTATCGAACTCGGCCTGGGCGCTGGCTGGTTCGAGGGTGAGCACAAGGCCTACGGCATCCCCTTCCCGAAGGAGAAGTCCGCACGGCTCGAAGAACAACTGGCCATCGTCACCGGCCTCTGGGCCACGGAGACCGGCAAGACCTTCACCCACGACGGCACCTACTACCAGCTCACCGACTCGCCCGCGCTCCCCAAGCCCGCGCAGGCCAAGGTGCCGGTCCTGATCGGCGGCCACGGCGCGGTCCGCACCCCACGGCTGGCCGCCCAGTACGCCGACGAGTTCAACATCCCGTTCGCCTCCCTGGCCGACAGCGAGCGGCAGTTCGGCCGGGTGCGCGCCGCCGCCCAGAGCGCCGGACGCGGCGCCGACGACCTGGTGTACTCCAACGCGCTGGTCGTCTGCGTAGGAAAGAACGATGCCGAAGTGGCGCGCCGGGCGGCCGCCATCGGAAGGGAGGTCGAGGAGCTCAAGGCGAACGGGCTGGCGGGATCGCCCGCCGAAGTAGTGGAGAAGATCGGCGCGTACGAGGCGATCGGTTCGTCCCGGATCTACCTCCAGGTCCTCGACCTGCACGACCTCGACCACCTCGAACTGATCTCCTCCCAGGTCCAGTCCCAGCTGAACGGGGCCTGACCATGCGGCCCGCCCGTCCACTCGCCGACGCCCTGGCCGAACGGACCGTGGTCCTCGACGGCGGCCTCTCCAACCAACTGGAGTCCCAGGGGTGCGACTTGAGCGACCCGCTCTGGTCGGCCCGGCTGCTCGCCGACGACCCGAGCCGGATCGAGGCCGCACACGAGGCGTATGTACGGGCGGGCGCACAGGTACTGATCACCTCCAGCTACCAGGCGACGTACGAGGGCTTCGCCCACCGGGG
The DNA here is from genome assembly GCF_042737755.1 of Streptomyces sp. NPDC059994. Taxonomy (NCBI): domain Bacteria; kingdom Bacillati; phylum Actinomycetota; class Actinomycetes; order Kitasatosporales; family Streptomycetaceae; genus Streptomyces; species Streptomyces sp. NPDC059994. The sequence goes on along the minus strand of NZ_JBHWUR010000041.1, from coordinate 53,188 downwards.
AGTGCCCCGCCGCGAGGCGACGGCCCTGCTCGCCCGGAGCGTGGAGCTGGCTAGGAAGGCGGGGGAGAGGGCGGGGGCGGGGAGGGGGGTGGGGGGAGGGGAGGGGAAGCCCCCCAAGAACGCCGAAGTCTGGGTCGCCGCCTCGATCGGCCCCTACGGCGCCTTCCTGGCCGACGGCAGCGAGTACCGCGGCGGGTACGGGCTGACGGTGAAGGAGCTGGAGCGCTTCCACCGCCCCCGCGTCGAGACGCTGGCGGCGGCCGGGCCGGACGTGCTCGCGCTGGAAACCGTGCCCGACGCCGACGAGGCCGAGGCGCTGCTGCGGGCGGTCGAGGGGTGCGGAGTGCCGGTGTGGCTCTCGTACAGCGTGGAGGGGCTGCGGACCCGGGCGGGACAGCCGCTGGAGGAGGCGTTCGCGCTGGCGGCGGGCCTGGATGAGGTGATCGCTGTGGGTGTGAACTGCTGCACGCCCGCCGATGCGGACAGTGCCGTGGAGCTCGCGGCGTCGGTCGCCCGCAAGCCGGTGGTCGTCTACCCCAACAGCGGGGAGCGCTGGGACGCGGAGGCCCGGTCGTGGTGGGGCGGCACCACGTTCGACCCGTCCCGTGTAAGTGCCTGGCGCAGGGCGGGCGCCCGTCTGGTGGGCGGCTGCTGTCGAGTGGGGCCGGCGGAGATCGCACGGCTGGCGGGGTTCGTGGCGGAAGAGGTGTGAGGGCCGGGGCAGGTTGAGGCCACCCTCGGCTCTCAGGGGAAAATGCCTGGTAGGAGCCGTTGAAACCGGGTGATACTCGATGCGTGTTCCTGACAATCACCACGACCGGTACCCCTGAACGCCCCGCCACCGACCTCGGGTTTCTGCTGCACAAGCATCCCGGGAAGGCGCAGGCGTTCTCCACGTCGCACGGCACCGCGCACGTCCTCTATCCCGAGGCGACCGCCGAGCGCTGCACGGCCGCGCTGCTTCTGGAGGTGGATCCGGTCGCTCTGGTGCGGCGGGGCAAGGGCAAGGGCCGTGGCGGAGCCCCCGATTCCGCGCTGGCGCAGTACGTCAACGACCGCCCGTACGCGGCTTCGTCGCTGATGTCCGTCGCGCTGAGCACCGTCTTCAAAAGCGCCCTGCGCGGTGTGTGCAACGCACTGCCGGAGCGGGCCGAGGCGCCGCTGCCGCTGCGGATCGAGGTACCCGCGCTGCCCGCGCGCGGCGGCGCCGGCCTCGTGCACAAGCTGTTCGGGCCGCTGGGCTGGGCTTCGGTGGCGGCGGAGCCCGTCGGGCTGGACGAGGAGTTTCCGGAGTGGGGCGAGTCCCGTTACGTACGGCTCGTACTGGAAGGAGAGCTGCGGCTCGCGGACGCACTGCGGCAGTTGTATGTGCTGCTGCCGGTGCTCGACGACGCCAAGCACTACTGGGTCGCGCCCGACGAGGTCGACAAACTGCTGCGCGCCGGTGACGGCTGGCTGGCCGACCACCCCGAGCAGAAGCTGATCACCAGCCGCTATCTGTCCCGGCGCTGGGGGCTGACCCGGCAGGCGATGGAGCGCCTCGAACTGGTGCGGCTGGCCGAGGCCGATGACATCGCGGTCGAGGCCCTCGACAACGCGGTGGACGAGACGACCGACACCGAGGACCGGCCCGTGCCGCTCGCCGTACAGCGACGCGACGCCATCCTGGCGGCGCTGACCGCCGCCGGGGCGAGCCGGGTGCTCGATCTTGGCTGCGGTCAGGGCCAGTTGGTGCAGGAGCTGCTCAAGGACGTGCGGTTCACCGAGATCGTGGGTGTGGACGTCTCGATGCGCGCGTTGACGATCGCCGCGCGGCGGCTGCGCCTGGAGCGGATGGGCGAGCGGCAGGCCGGGCGGATCACCCTGATGCAGGGCTCGCTCGCGTACACGGACAAGCGGCTCAAGGGGTACGACGCGGCCGTGCTCAGCGAGGTGATCGAGCACCTCGACCTGCCCAGGCTGCCCGCGCTTGAGTACGCGGTGTTCGGCGCGGCGCGCCCGCGAACGGTGATCGTGACGACGCCGAACGTCGAGTACAACGTGCGCTGGGAGTCGCTCCCGGCCGGGCATGTGCGCCATGGCGACCACCGGTTCGAGTGGACGCGCGCGGAGTTCCGCGACTGGGCCGTCTCGGTGGCCGAACGGCACGGGTACGGGGTCGAGTTCGTGCCCGTGGGGCCGGACGACGCCGAGGTGGGGCCGCCCACCCAGATGGCTGTATTCGAGACGATCACGACCGCGAAGGAGGCGAACGCCGCATGAGGGCCGAGAACGACACCGACACCGGGGCCGGTACCAGCACCGGTACGAGTGCCGGCAACAGCACCACCACCAACACCAGTGCCGAGACGAACACGGAGACCGGGATCGGGACCGGGATCGGGATCGAAGCCGGATCCGGATCCGGAACCCGGACCGACGCCGAGCCCCCGTCCACGCCCCGCAAGCGCGCGCTCGCCGTCCCCGACCTGTCCCTCGTCGTTCTCGTCGGCGCCACCGGATCGGGCAAGTCCACTTTTGCCCGTCGGCACTTCAAGCCCACCGAGGTCATCTCGTCGGACTTCTGCCGCGGCCTGGTGGCCGACGACGAGAACGACCAGAGCGCCAGCGGCGACGCGTTCGACGTGCTCCACTACATCGCGGGCAAGCGGCTCGCGGCCGGGCGACTGACCGTCGTCGACGCCACCAGCGTGCAGGTGGAAAGCCGCAGACAGCTGGTCCAGCTGGCCCGCGAGCACGATGTGCTGCCCGTGGCCATCGTCCTCGATCTGCCCGAGGAGGTCTGTGCCGCCCGCAACGCGGCCCGGCCCGACCGCGCCGGCATGCCCCGCCAGGTCATCGCGCGACACCGCCGTGAGCTGCGGCGTTCGCTGCGCGGCCTGGAGCGCGAGGGGTTCCGCAAGGTCCATGTCCTGCGCTCCGAGGCGGAGGTGGACAGCGTCGAGATCGCGATCGAGCGACGCTACAACGACCTCACCCACCTCACTGGCCCCTTCGACATCATCGGTGACATCCACGGCTGCCGCTCCGAGCTGGAGACGCTGCTGGTGAAGCTGGGTTACGCGGACGGGGCGCACCCCGAGGGCCGTACGGCGGTCTTCGTCGGTGACCTCGTGGACCGCGGGCCGGACAGCCCGGGCGTGTTGCGGCGCGTGATGAAAATGGTGGCTGATGGTAACGCTCTGTGCGTTCCCGGGAACCATGAGAACAAGCTCGGACGTTATCTGGGTGGCAAGAAGGTCCAGCGCACCCATGGACTGGCGGAAACCATCGAGCAGTTGGACAGGGAGGACGATGGATTCAAGGAACAGGTGAAGGAGTTCATCGACGGGCTCGTCAGCCACTACGTGCTCGACGGCGGCAAGCTGGTCGTCTGTCACGCGGGTCTGCCCGAGAAGTACCACGGGCGTACGTCGGGGCGTGTTCGCTCGCACGCCCTGTACGGGGAGACGACCGGCGAGACCGACGAGTTCGGCCTGCCCGTGCGCTACCCGTGGGCCGAGGACTACCGGGGTCGCGCGGCGGTCGTCTACGGCCACACGCCCGTCCCGAACACGTCGTGGATCAACAACACCATCTGCTTGGACACGGGTGCGGTGTTCGGCGGAAGGATGACCGCGCTGCGCTGGCCGGAGCGCGAGCTCGTCGACGTGCCTGCCGAGAGGGTCTGGTACGAGCCGGTCCGTCCGCTGGCCACCGAGGCGCCCGGTGGCCATGACGGACGCCCGCTCGACCTCGCCGATGTGCACGGCCGCCGGGTCGTGGAGACCCGGCAGCTGGGCAATGTGGCGGTGCGCGAGGAGAACGCGGCGGCCGCGCTCGAAGTCATGAGCCGTTTCGCCGTCGACCCACGGCTGCTCGCGTATCTGCCGCCGACGATGGCGCCCACGGCGACGTCGCGCGTGGCGGCCCGCGGCAGCGGCGGCGACGAGCAGTTCCTGGAGCATCCGGCGGAGGCGTTCGCGCAGTACGCGGCGGACGGGGTCGCGCGGGTCGTGTGCGAGGAGAAGCACATGGGTTCGCGGGCGGTGGCCCTGGTGTGCCGTGACGCCGAGGTGGCGCGCGAGCGGTTCGGGGTGGAGGGGCCGACGGGCGCTCTGCACACCCGCACCGGTCGTCCGTTCTTCGACGACGCGGCCGTCACCGAGGAGATCCTCGGCCGGTTGCGGGCGGCCGTGGCCGCGGCCGGGCTGTGGGACGAGCTCGGTACGGACTGGCTGTTGTTCGACGCCGAGCTGATGCCGTGGTCGCTGAAGGCCTCGGGGCTGCTGCGTTCGCAGTACGCGGCGGTGGGTGCCGCGTCCGGGGCGGTCTTCCCGGGCGCGCTGGGGGCTCTGGAGGCGGCCGCGGCGCGCGGTGTCGACGTGGCGGGGCTGCTGGCGCGTCAGCGCGAGCGGGCGCGGGACGCGGAGGCGTTCACCGACGCGTACCGGCGGTACTGCTGGACCACGGACGGCCTGGAGGGGGTGCGGCTCGCGCCCTTCCAGATCCTGGCCGCCCAGGGCCGCAGCCTGGCCGCGGTGCCCCACGACGAGCAGCTGGGGTGGCTGGACCGTCTGGTCGAGCACGACCCGACGGGTCTGCTCCAGGTCACCCGGCGCCTGGTCGTCGACACCGGCGACGAGGCGTCCGTGCGGGCCGGTGTCGACTGGTGGCTCAAGCTGACCGGTGCGGGCGGCGAGGGCATGGTGGTCAAGCCGCTCCAGGGGCTGGCCCGGGACGGCAAGGGGCGCCTCGTGCAGCCCGGCATCAAGGTGCGCGGACGTGAGTATCTGCGGATCATCTACGGTCCGGAGTACGTGCGCCCCGACAACCTGGAGCGGCTGAGGCAGCGCTCTCTGGGCCACAAGCGCTCGCTGGCGCTGCGGGAGTACGCGCTGGGCCTGGAGGCGCTGGACCGGCTGGCGGCGGGCGAGCCGCTGTGGCGTGTCCACGAGGCGGTCTTCGCGGTCCTGGCTCTGGAGTCGGAGCCGGTGGACCCCAGGCTGTGAAGCCGTGGGGGCGGAGCCGTGCGGTTCCGCCCCCACGGGCCGGGGTGGAAGCGGCCGGTTCACCGGGTGAGCGGGCTGCGGGCGGGACAGGATGGGGGCATGGGATTCCATGTCGACTCCGAGACCGGGCGGCTGCGCCGCGTCATCCTGCACCGGCCCGATCTGGAGCTGAAGCGGCTCACTCCGAGCAACAAGGACGCTCTCCTCTTCGACGATGTGCTCTGGGTGCGCCGGGCCCGCCAGGAGCACGACGGCTTCGCGGACGTGCTGCGTGACCGCGGGGTCGAGGTGCACCTCTTCGGCGATCTGCTGCGCGAGTCGCTGGCGATTCCCCAGGCGAGACGGCTCGTACTGGACCGGGTCTTCGACGAGAAGGAGTACGGGCCGCTGGCCACCGGGCATCTGCGTGAGGCCTTCGACGAGCTGTCCGCCGCCGAGCTCGCGGAGGCGCTGGTGGGCGGTATGACCAAGCGGGAGTTCCTGGAGCGTCACGCCGAGCCGGTGTCCGTCCGGTTCCACGCGATGGACCTGGACGACTTCCTGCTGGGCCCGCTGCCCAACCACCTCTTCACCCGTGACACCTCCGCCTGGATCTACGACGGGGTGTCCATCAACGCGATGCGCTGGCCCGCCCGGCAGCGCGAGACGGTCCACTTCGAGGCGATCTACCGCCACCATCCGCTCTTCGCGGGCCCCGAGGCCGGGCGGTTCCACACCTGGTCGAAGGGGCAGAGCGACTACCCGTCGACCATCGAGGGCGGCGACGTGCTGGTGATCGGCAATGGCGCGGTGCTGATCGGGATGAGCGAGCGGACGACTCCGCAGGCGGTGGAGATGCTGGCGCGCGGGCTCTTCGCGGCCGGTTCCGCACGGACGATCGTGGCGCTGGACATGCCCAAGCGCAGGGCCTTCATGCACCTCGATACGGTGATGACGATGGTCGACGGAGAAACCTTCACTCAGTACGCCGGGCTCGGCATGCTCCGCTCGTACACGATCGAGCCGGGCGCCGGTGAGCAGGAGCTGAAGGTGACGGATCACCCGCCGGAGCACATGCACCGCGCCATAGCGGCCGCCCTCGGCCTGGACGGGATCCGGGTGCTGATGGCCACCCAGGACGTGCACGCGGCGGAGCGCGAGCAGTGGGACGACGGCTGCAACGTCCTGGCGGTAGAGCCGGGCGTGGTGGTGGCGTACGAGCGCAATGTCACCACCAACACGCATCTGCGGAAGCAGGGCATCGAGGTGATCGAGATTCCCGGCAGCGAGCTGGGGCGGGGGCGGGGCGGGCCTCGGTGCATGAGCTGTCCCGTGGAACGCGATGCCGTATAGTGATGCGTTCAATCGCATATACTTACAGTGTTCCCGCCTTCCGTCACCCAGGAGCAGTCACCATGGCGACAGACCTCGCAGGCCGCCACTTCCTCAAGGAGCTGGACTTCACCGCCGAGGAGTTCCGCGCTCTGGTGGACCTCGCCGCCGAGCTCAAGGCCGCCAAGAAGGCGGGCAGCGAGGTCCAGCGGCTGCGCGGGCGGAACATCGCGCTGATCTTCGAGAAGCCGTCGACGCGTACGAGGTGCTCCTTCGAGGTGGCGGCCGCCGACCAGGGTGCCTCCACGACGTACATCGACCCGGCCGGCTCGCACATCGGCAAGAAGGAGTCGGCGCGGGACACGGCACGGGTGCTCGGCCGGATGTTCGACGCGATCCAGTTCCGCGGGGACGCCCAGGAGACGGCCGAGACCCTCGCCGCGCACGCGGGCGTGCCGGTCTACAACGGCCTCACCGACGCCTGGCACCCCACCCAGATGCTCGCCGACGTCCTCACCATGACCGAGCACACCGACAAGCCCCTTGAGCGGACGGCTTTCGCCTATCTGGGTGACGCCCGGTACAACATGGGCAACTCCTACCTGGTCACGGGCGCGCTGCTCGGCATGGACGTACGGATCGTGGCCCCGAAGGCGTACTGGCCGGCCGACGCCGTCGTCGCCCTCGCGCACCGGGCCGCCGAGCGCAGCGGGGCCCGGATCACCCTCACCGAGGACATCGCCGAAGGTGTGGCGGGCGCGGACTTCGTCGCCACCGACGTCTGGGTGTCGATGGGCGAGCCCAAGGAGATCTGGGCCGAGCGGATCAAGGCGCTGGCGCCCTACGCCGTGACCATGGACGTCCTGCGCGCCACCGGCAACGCGGACGTCAAGTTCCTGCACTGCCTGCCCGCCTTCCACGACCTCGGCACGGCGGTCGCCCGCGAGATCCACGAGCAGTACGGCCTGGCCGAGCTCGAAGTCACCGACGAGGTCTTCGAATCCGCGCACTCGGTGGTCTTCGACGAGGCGGAGAACCGTCTGCACACCATCAAGGCGGTCATGGTCGCGACGCTTACGGGAACTCCGGCAGGGGCCCACGCGCCGGCAGCGTGAACCACACCGCCTTGCCGTGCGCGGTGGGGCGGTGGCCGCAGGCCGAGCTCAGGGTGCGGATCAGCAGCAGGCCCCGGCCGTGCTCCTGCCACGGGTCGGGCTCGTCGACGGGTTCCGGGGCTCCGAGATCGCCCGGCGGCAGCGGGGAGCGGTCGTGGACCTCGACCTGGCAGCCCGACTCCAGCAGCTCGACGACCAGCTCGATGGGCTGGTCGGTGGCGGTGTGCTCGACGGCGTTGGCCACCAGCTCGGCGGTGAGAAGTTCGGCGGTGTCGCTGTCGGCGGGGGCGTCGATGTCCGCCAGCGCGGTACGGATCAGGGCGCGGGCGATGGGGACGGCGGCGTTGGTGTGGGGGAGCGGGATACGCCAGGAGGTCGGGGCGCGGGCGGCGCCGGTGGGGTCGGGCACGGCGGAGGTTTCCGTTCGGTCGCGTGAAGCGTCCGGGGCGCGGGGGGTGCGCGGGGCGCTGCTACTCCCTTCAACTTTACGAACCGGGGCAAGGGGCCGGACAGAGGTCCCTGGCGGGCGGTGAAAGGGACGTGCGGCGCGCCGTAGGAGGCCCTTCGCCCCGCCCTTCGCCCCGCCCGTCGCCCAGGCGGCGGCGCCGCCCGGGCGGGCATACCCGCGCCGCACCCCGGTCGCACGCTCGCCCGGGCGTACGTGCACGGGCCCCGCCCCCGCCCGCCCCTCCATATCGCGTACTCGTGACGACAGTCACACATGAGTGATACCTTCGAAGTGCAGGCATCTGTCAGCCCGCTGAGGAGGCCGCACTCCATGAGCCCGTTCCCCAGCTCCGCACCCCGCACCGAAAACTGGCGCCACCTGCGGCTTTCCGTGGTGGACGGGGTGGCCACCGTCACCCTCGCCCGCCCCGAGAAACTGAACGCGCTCACCTTCGGGGCCTACGCCGACCTCCGTGATCTGCTCGCCGAGCTCGCCCGGGAGCGGGCCGTGCGCGCCCTGGTCCTCGCGGGCGAGGGGCGCGGCTTCTGCTCCGGCGGCGACGTCGACGAGATCATCGGCGCCACGCTCTCCATGGACACCGCCCAGCTGCTCGACTTCAACCGGATGACCGGCCAGGTCGTACGGGCCGTGCGTGAATGCCCCTTCCCGGTGATCGCGGCGATCCACGGCGTCGCGGCCGGTGCGGGCGCGGTCCTGGCGCTGGCCGCCGACTTCCGTATCGCCGATACCTCCGCCCGGTTCTCCTTCCTGTTCACCAAGGTCGGCCTCTCCGGCGGCGACATGGGCGCGGCCTATCTGCTGCCGCGCGTCGTCGGGCTCGGCCACGCCACCCGCCTGCTGATGCTCGGCGAGCCGGTCCGCGCCCCCGAAGCCGAACGGATCGGCCTGCTCAGCGAGCTCACCGGCGAAGGGCAGGCCGACGCGCGCGCCGCCGAGCTCGCCCGCCACCTCGCGGCCGGACCCGCCCTCGCGTACGCGCAGACCAAGGCCCTGCTCACCGCCGAGCTCGACATGCCGCTCGCCGCCGCCGTCGAACTCGACGCCGCCACCCAGGCACTCCTGATGAACGGGCAGGACTATGCCGAGTTCCATGCCGCCTTCACCGAGAAGCGGCCCCCCAAATGGCAGGGGCGCTGAGCCGTGCCCGGGCACGGCGACAGCGGCCCCGACCCCGCCGAGCGGCCGCTGCGGATCGCGGTCATCGGCGGCGGCCCCGGCGGGCTGTACGCCGCCGCACTGCTCAAACGGCTGCGCCCCGAACGTGAGATCACCGTCTGGGAGCGCAACGCCCCCGACAACACGTTCGGCTTCGGGGTCGTCCTCTCCGACGAGACCCTCGGCGGGATCGAGCACGCCGACCCCGTGGTGTACGAGGCGCTGAAGGCCGAGTTCGTCCGGTGGGACGACATCGACATCGTCCACCGGGGCCGCACCCTCACCTCCGGCGGGCACGGCTTCGCCGCGCTCGGCCGGCGCAGGCTCCTGGAGATCCTGCACCAGCGCTGCCGCGCGCTCGGCGTGGGACTGCGCCTGCGCACCGAGGCGCCGCCCGCCGCCGAACTCGCCACCGGCTACGACCTGGTCATCGCGGCCGACGGTGTGCACAGCGCCACCCGCGAGACGCACGCCCAGCACTTCGCGCCCCGCATCACCGGTCACCGCTGCCGCTATATCTGGCTGGCCGCCGACTTCGCCTTCGACTCCTTCCGCTTCGAGATCGCCGAGACCGAGCACGGCGTGATGCAACTGCACGGCTATCCGTTCTCCGCCGACTCCTCCACCGTCATCGTCGAGATGCGCGAAGAGGTCTGGCGGGCGGCCGGGTTCGACGAGCTCGACGAGCAGGGGTCGGTCGACCGCTGCGCCAAGATCTTCGCGGACGCCCTGGGCAACCGGCCGCTGCGGAGCAACACCTCCTCCTGGACCGTCTTCCGTACCGTCGTCAACGCGCGCTGGTCGTACGGCAACACCGTGCTGCTCGGCGATGCCGCCCACACCGCGCACTTCTCCATCGGCTCCGGCACCAAGCTGGCCGTCGAGGACGCCCTCGCCCTGGCCGCCTGCGTCGAGGAGCAGCCCACCCTGCCGGCCGCCCTGGCCGCGTACGAGCTGGAGCGCAGGCCGATCGTCGAGTCCACCCAGCGCGCGGCCGCCGCCAGCCTGCGCTGGTTCGAGGAGCTGGCGCTCTACCTCGACCAGCCGCCCCGGCAGTTCGCCTTCAACCTGCTCACCCGCAGCCGCCGGGTCACCCACGACAACCTGCGGCTGCGCGACCGCGGCTTCACCGGCGCGGTCGAGCGCGACTTCCCCTGCCCCTCAGGCACTCCTCCGATGTTCACCCCCTTCCGGCTGCGCGGGCTCGAACTGCGCAACCGTGTCGTCGTCTCTCCCATGGACGTGTACCGCGCCGTGGACGGCCTCCCCGGCGACTTCCACCTCGTCCACCTCGGCGCCCGGGCCCTCGGCGGCGCGGGCCTGGTCATGACCGAGATGGTGTGCGTGAGCGCAGAGGGACGGATCACACCGGGGTGCACCGGTCTCTACACCCCCGAGCAGGCCGCGGCCTGGCGCCGGATCACCGGTTTCGTGCACCGGCAGGCCCCCGGCACCGCCATCGGCGTCCAGCTCGGCCACTCCGGGCGCAAGGGCTCGACCAAGCTGATGTGGGAAGGCATCGACGAGCCGCTCGACGACGGCAACTGGCCCCTCGCCGCCGCCTCACCGCTCCCTTACCGCCCCGGTGTCAACCAGGTCCCGCACGCGCTCGACCGCACGGGGCTGACCGACATCCGCGAGCAGTTCGCCGCGGCGGCCTGGCGGGCCGCCCGCTGCGGCTTCGACCTGCTCGAACTCCACTGCGCCCACGGCTACTTGCTCTCCGGGTTCCTCTCCCCTCTCACCAACCAACGCACGGACTCCTACGGTGGTTCCCTCGCCAACCGGCTGCGTTTCCCGCTGGAGGTGTTCGACGCGCTGCGGGGCGTCTGGCCCGACGACCGGCCCATGACCGTCCGCATTTCCGCGACCGACTGGGCGCCGGGCGGCACCACCGCCGAGGAGTCCGTCGAGATCGCCCGCGCGTTCGCCGCGCACGGCGCCGATGCCATCGACGTGTCCACCGGGCAGGTCGTTGCCAAGGAGCGGCCCGAGTTCGGCCGCTCCTACCAGACGCCGTACGCCGACCGCATCCGCAACACGCTCGGCGTGCCCGTCATCGCGGTCGGGGCGATCTCGTCCTGGGACGACGTGAACTCGCTGCTGCTCGCGGGCCGGGCCGACCTCTGCGCCCTCGCCCGGCCCCATCTCTACGATCCGCACTGGACCCTGCACGCGGCCGCCGAGCAGGGCTACTCGGGACCCGGGGCGCCCTGGCCGCCGCCGTACCGGGCGGGCAGCCGCAGACCGCCGACCGGGCGCACGGACGCACCCAGACCGCGGCTCAGCCTGAAGTGAGCGGCGAAGTGAGCCGCGGCTCACAGGGAAAGGACATGCCGTGGGAACCATTCGGCCCGCCGGTCAGTTTCTACAGCGTTGTAGAAGTGACTATCGAGACCAGATGGAGACCTCATGGCCCTGTGGGACCGCTTCAAGGAGTCCGCGTCGACCATGCAGACGCAGCTGCTCGCCAAGAAGAACGACCTGAAGAGCGGTGCGTTCCGGGATGCCAGCATGGCGATGTGCGCCCTGGTCGCCGCGGCCGACGGCACCGTCGACCCCTCCGAGCGGCGTCGCGTCGCGCAGCTCATCTCCACCAATGAGGTGCTGCAGAACTTCCCGGCCGACGACCTCCAGCGCCGCTTCGACGACTACTTGAACAAGCTCGCCGCCGACTTCGACTTCGGCAAGGTCAGCGTGTTGCAGGAGGTCGCCAAGGCGAAGAAGAAGCCCGCCGAGGCGCGCGCGGTGATCCAGATAGGCATCGTCATCGGCGGCGCCGACGGCGACTTCGACAAGACGGAGCAGGCCGTAGTGCGCGAGGCCTGCTATGCCCTGGACCTGGCACCGGCCGAATTCGACCTGTAGGAGCGGCTGTTCCGTGAGCCGGGCCGCCCCTCGGGGCGGCCGTCACAGGACGGTGGCGGCCTTCAGTACCGTGAAGAGCGTCACGGTCGCGTTCGCCGACGCCAGCGCCGAGACCGCCGCGCCGCCCGCGGCGGTCCACAGCGCGAGCCCGGCCGCCGTCCACGCGGGCGGCAGCGCGGGCGCCGGGGGCACCGGCCCGAGCAGCGCCGCCACCCGGCGCGGCACCGGCCCGGCCGCCGCGAATCCCACCAGCGCGGTCGCCGCGCCCCGGCCCGCCGCCGGGCGTGACACCAGCGCGGCCTTGCCGATGGCCCGGGCCACCGTCCTGCGGTCGCCCACCGTCCGCGCCGCGTCCTCGTCCGCCCAGCGCTCGGCGGTGTAGGCCACGGCGGTGCGCAGCGGGCGCAGAAACGGGTTCGCGCGGGCCGCGAGCCCGGCCACCAGCAGGAACCGGTGGTGGCGCGCCGTCAGATGCGCCTCCTCGTGCGCGATCAGCGCTTGCCGCTCGCGCGCGTCGAGGCTCTCCAGCATCGCGCGCGACACGACGATCCGCCCGCGCGCCCCGGCCGCACCGCGCCCGCCCGGCAGCGCGTACGCATAGGCCCGCGAGTCGTCCGGCAGTACGGCCAGCCTGCCCTCGGGCAGCCCGGCCAGCGCCCGGGCCGCGCGCGTGCGCACCCGCCGGTGCAGCCACACCAGGTGCGCGCACGTCCCGGCGACCGCCGCCAGGAGCGGGATCGCCGCCTGGCCCACCACCTCGTCGTACGGCAGCACCGCCCGCACCTCGGGGTCGGCCCATGGGTCGGGCAGCGGATTGCCCGGCAGCTGGGCCGTGCCCACCACCATCAGCAGCATCAGGCACAGGGTGCTGCACAGTGCGAGAACGCCGCCGACGGCCGCGAGCAGCCAGGTCGCCGCGCGCGGATGCAGCTGCTGCTCGGCCAGCCGGGCGATCGGCCAGGCGGTCAGCGGCAGGACGAGAGGCAGAAAGACGAACACCCCCACCGCGTCAGTCCCCGGTCTCCGCTTCGGCGCCGTCCACGCTCTCCAGCAGCGCGCGCAGCAGCCGCTCGTCGTCGGGCGAGAGCGCGGTGACGAAGCTGGCCAGCACCGCGCCCCGGTCCGGCTCGCCGTCCAGCACCTTGCGCATCCGCAGCGCCGCGAGCCCGGCCTCGTCGGCCGCCGGCGTCCACACGAAGGAGCGGCCCGCGCGTTCGCGGGTCACCGACTGCTTGGCGTGCAGGCGCGACAGGATGGTCACGACGGTGGTGTACGCGAGGGCGCCGCCGATCCGCTCGCGCACCCAGCCGGCGGTCACCGGCCCCGCCGCGTTCCGCAGCGCCGCCAGGACCTGGGCCTCCAGCTGACCCTGCCCCCGCCTGCGGGCGCGCCTGTCCTCATCCGTCACTTCGTCATCCTACTGAGGGGCCCGGCAGCGCCCGGCTGTCAGCCGTCAGACGTCGGCCCCTCCGGCCTCCGGCCCTCGGCGTACGAACGCCGCCCCCGCGTCCCGCAGTCGGGCGTGCAGACGGCGGAACACCTCCGCCGACCGTTCGCCCGGCCAGTCGGGCGGCAGCAGGGCGGCGGGCAGGCCCGGGTCCGCGTACGGCAGGCGGCGCCAGGAGTCCAGGGCGAGCAGATAGTCCCGGTAGGCCTCCTCGGGCGGCACCTCGGACGACGTGTGCGCGCGCGTCTCCCAGGCCCGCAGCGCGGGCTCGTGCAGCCCCAGGAACTCGTCGTGCTGCTTGGCGATCGCCGTCAGGTCCCACCACCGGGCGACCGCCTCGGCCGTCGGTGCGAAGCCCAGGTGCTCGCCCTGGAACAGGTCGACGTAGGGGGCGAGTTGGAGCCGTTCCAGGGTGTGCCGGGTCTCGTCGTACAGCCGTGCCGGGGCGATCCACACACCGGGCGCCGCCGTGCCGAAGCCGAGCCCCGCGAGCCGGGAGCGCAGCACATGGCGCTTGTTGCGCTCCGACTCGGGGACCGAGAAGACGGCCAGGACCCAGCCGTCACGCGCGCGTGGCCGCGCGTGCGGGTAGATGCGGCGGTCGCCGTCGTCGAGCAGCTGGCGCGCGTCGGCGGACAGGGCGTACCCGGCGGCGCCGCTCGCGGTGCGCTCGGGCACCAGGAGCCCGCGCCGTTTGAGCCGGGAGACCGAGGACCGTACGGACGGGGCGTCCACGCCCACGGCGGCCAGCAGGCGGATCAGCTCGGCGACCGCGAGGGAGCCGGCCGTCTCGCGCCCGTACGCGCCGTAGAGGGTGACGATCAGGGATCGGGGTGTGTGCTGCTCGGCCACGTGATCACTCTAGGGCCCGCAGCCGGAAGCGCTGCAGCTTGCCGGTCGGCGTCCGGGGGAGGGCGTCCAGGAAGACGATCTCGCGCGGGCACTTGTAGGGGGCGAGTTCGGCCTTCACGTGGTCGCGCAGCAGCCCGGCCGCCGCCTCGCCGCCCACCACCCCGTCGCGCAGTACGCAGTACGCCACGACCACCTGCCCGCGTGCCTCGTCGGGGCGGCCGATCACAGCCGTCTCCACCACGTCGGGGTGGCGCATGAGCGCGTCCTCCACCTCCGGGCCCGCGATGTTGTACCCGGCCGAGATGATCATGTCGTCGGCGCGGGCGACATAGCGGAAGTAGCCGTCGGGCTCGCGCACATAGGTGTCGCCGGTGAGGTTCCATCCTCCTTTGACGTACTCCGACTGGCGGGGGTCGGCCAGATAGCGGCAGCCGACCGGTCCGCGCACCGCGAGCAGACCCGGCTTGCCGTCCACCACCGGTTGACCCGAGGCGTCGACCACGCGCGCGTGCCAGCCGGGCACCGGCGTCCCGGTGGTGCCCGGTCTGATCTCGTCGTCCGCGGCCGAGATGAAGATGTGCAGCAGCTCGGTGGCGCCGATGCCGTTGATGATGCGCAGCCCGGTGCGCTCGTGCCAGGCGCGCCAGGTCGCGGAAGGCAGGTTCTCCCCGGCCGACACACAGCGCCGCAGCGCCCCCACGTCGTACCCGTCGAGCTCGTCCAGCATCGCCCGGTAGGCGGTCGGCGCGGTGAACAGGACGGAGACCCGGTGCCTGGCGAGCGCGGGCAGCAGCTGCCCGGGCCCCGACTGTTCGAGCAGCAGCGAGGAGGCGCCCGCCCGCATCGGGAAGACGACCAGGCCGCCCAGGCCGAAGGTGAAGCCGAGCGGCGGGCTGCCCGCGAAGACGTCGTCGGGCCGGGGGCGCAGGACGTGACGGGCGAAGGTGTCCGCGATGGCCAGCACGTCCCGGTGGAAGTGCATACAGCCCTTGGGGCGGCCGGTGGTGCCCGAGGTGAACGCGATCAGCGCGACGTCGTCCGCCGCCGTCGCCACGGCGGTGAACGGCCCCCGGGCCGTGGGAGCGTCGGCGAGTCGCAGCAGGTCGTCGGCCGTACTACCCCCGTAGGGGGTGATACGAAGGCCCGGCACGGCGGCCTTGTCCAGGTCCTCCAGCGACCGCGCGTCGCACAGGGCGTGCCCGATCCGGCCGAGCTCGCAGATGGTGGCCAGCTCGTGCGCCCGCTGCTGGGCGAGGACGGTGACGGCCACCGCGCCCGCCTTCATGACCGCCAGCCAGCACGCGGCCAGCCACGGCGTGGTGGGCCCGCGCAGCAGCACCCGGTTGCCGGGAACCACGCCGAGCCCGGTGGTGAGGGCGTGGGCGATCCGGTCGACCCGGGTGCGCAGCTCGCCGTACGTCCACGGGGCGCCCTGCGGCGTGTGGAAGACCGGCCGGTCCGCCCCGAACCGCTCGATCGTGCGGTCCAGGAGCTCGGCGCCGCAGTTGAGCCGCTCGGGATAGCGCAGCTCGGGGAGGTCGAAGACCAGTTCCGGCCACTGATCGGCGGGCGGCAGATGGTCGCGGGAAAACGTGTCGGCATGCGCTGAGGTCTTCAGCTCCATACGGGATCGCCCCCTTGTCGCATCTGGAGCGTATCGTTTGGATGACGGCAGTCAACGGTTCGCGATAAGAGTGGTCCGGCGTGAACACAGGGCGTGAAACAGGAGTCGACTGACCGGAACGCGGCGGGGACACAGCGAGACTGGACGCGAGACGAGAGGGACCGCCATGCCCGCATTCGCGCTGGAGCCGGAGCAGCAGGAGTGGTGCGCATGGCTGCGCGCCACCGCCGAGGAGCGGCTGCGGCCCCTTGCGGACAAGGGTGACCCGGGGCGCGTGAACCGGCCACTCGTCGCCGCCCTCGGTGAGCTCGGGCTCCTGGAGCGGCTGTTCGCCTCGGGCGCGCTCGACCTCTGTCTGATGCGCGAGTCGCTGGCGTACGCGTGCACCGAGGCGGAGACCGCGCTCGCCCTCCAGGGGCTCGGCGCCCACCCCGTCGCCGCACACGGCACCGAGGCGCAGCGGGCCCGCTGGCTGCCCGAGGTCACCTCGGGGCGGGCGGTCGCCGCCTTCGCGCTGAGCGAGCCGGACGCGGGCTCCGACGCGGCCGCCCTCGCCCTCAAGGCCGAGCCGGACGGCGGCGGTTGGCGCCTGAGCGGCGAGAAGTGCTGGATCTCCAACGCCCCCGAGGCCGACTTCTGCACGGTGTTCGCCCGGACCACCGAGGGCGCCGGGGCGCGGGGTGTGACCGCCTTCCTGGTCCCCGCCGACCGGCCCGGGCTGAGCGGCGCCGCCCTCGACATGCTCTCCCCGCACCCGGTCGGCACGCTCGTCTTCGACGGGGTGCGCGTCGGCGCGGACGACGTCGTGGGGGAGCCCGACCGGGGCTTTCGCGTCGCCATGGGCACGCTGAACCTGTTCCGGCCGAGCGTCGGCGCGTTCGCGGTCGGCATGGCGCAGGCGGCGCTGGACGCGACCGTCGCGCACACCGCGCGCCGCACCGCGTTCGGCGGCCCGCTGGGGGATCTCCAGGCGGTCGCCCACCAGGTCGCGGAGATGGCGACCCGCACGGAGGCGGCGCGTCTGCTGGTGTACGGGGCGGCCGCCGCGTACGACAGGGGAGCGCCGGAGGTCCCCAAGTACGCGGCGATGGCGAAACTGCTCGCCACGGAGACCGCGCAGTACGTGGTCGACGCGGCCGTCCAACTGCACGGCGCGCGGGCGCTGCAACGGGGTCATCTGCTCGAACACCTCTACCGCGAGGTGCGCGCGCCCAGGATCTACGAGGGCGCGACCGAGGTGCAGCGCACGATCATCGCGAAGGAGCTGTACCGATGAGCCTCCACCGGGTGAACCCCGCCGAACTCTCCCCGGCCACCGGCTTCAGCCATGCCGTCGTCGCCACCGGCGGGCGGCTCGTCTTCCTCGCGGGCCAGACCGCGCTCGACGCGGACGGCAAGGTGGTGGGCGAGACGCTGCCCGAACAGTTCCGGACCGCGCTCACCAACCTCCTCGCCGCGCTCGCCGCCGCCGGGGGCACCCCGGCCGGCCTGGCCCGGGTCACCGTGTACACCACGGACGTCGCGGACTACCGCGCCCGGGCCCATGAACTCGGCCTCATCTGGCGCCGGCTGGCCGGGCGCGACTACCCGGCGATGGCGGTGATCGGCGTCGTGCGGCTGTGGGACGAGCAGGCGCGGGTGGAGCTGGACGGGTTCGCGGTGCTGGACTGACGGCCATGGGCTGACCCCGTCGGCGTCACCCCGAGGTGACGGGAGGGGAAATAGGGGCTGCACAAGCCTTGTCAGTGCAATTTCACATTACTATGTTACAGGTCACGCGAACGGCTCGTCAGGTCCCCAAGTGCCGTACGTAGTCGGGCAATTCGTCCTGTCCGGGGACGCTCTTGCCGCACCACGGCACACCGCACCACCTGACAGAGCCGCAGCCGCAGTACACGCATCCCCGCACCGCCGCGCCACCCCCCAACTCACCTCCCACACAGGAGCCTTCGGTGTCCCAGCTCAGATCCGCGCGCAAGCCGCTGCTCGCCGCCGCTGTCGCGGCGACCCTGCTCGTCACCGCCGGGCAGGCGGCGCAGGCCGCGCAGGCCCCGCGCTCCGCCAAGGCCGACGCCTCGCGCGCGCTCCCCGCCACCTTCGGTGCTCGTCCCGCCCCGGCCGCCGCCAAGGGGGCGAACCCCTTCGACGAGGTCGACCACCTCGCCAGGGCGCCCAAGCAGACGGCCCGTCAGCTGCCCGCCCCCGGCGGCCATCAGGACGGACGCATAGCCGGGCCGCAGACCCGCGCGGTCGTCCCGGCCGCCCACTCCGCGCTGCGCGCCGCCGGGGTCCCCTGCACCCTCGACGGCATCACGGGTCTGAGCCCGCAGGGGCTCGCCGACTTCCTCACGGACCCGGCCGTCACCGCCGACGGCTGTCTGCGCGGGCTCGTCTGGACCTGGGACGCGCGCCTCGCGCCGGTCATGTCCGACGCCCATGTGCAGGCCGTCGCCCACCGCGCCACCAGCCTCGCCGCGTCCCACGACGGCAAGAACAGCAGCCATCTGCTCGAACTGTTCACCTACCTCCACGCGGTCGCGTACCAGGACTACGGGCGCGACGAGATAGACGTCACCGACCAGCCCACGGTCGACGCGATGCGCGAGGCCGTCGCCGCCCTCGGCTCCGCCGCGCACACCTTCGACGTCACCCCGCAGAACGCCCAGACCCTGCGCGAGGCGCTGTACGCGGCGAGCGCGCCGGGCATGCGCCAGTACCAACTCCCGCTGATCAAGCGGGTCCTGGCGACCATGGCCCCGGGCGCCCCGACCGCCACCAGCACGGACTGGGCCGGCGCCGCGCTCTCCGCGCTCTCCGTCAACTACCTCGGCGTCTACCCGGGCAACAAGGACACCGCGTTCCAGGCCGCCGCGGCCGCCGACCCCGCCTACCGCGCCGCCTTCCGCGCCTTCTCCGGCTACACCCACCTCAAGGGCACGGCCAACGCCTGGGTGGTCCGCGACGCGCTGTCGGAGTACGGCCGCTTCGGCCAGATCGACGCCGTCAAGAGCCAGATCGTTCCCGACCTCGGCGCCCTGCTGCCGACCACGCAGACGAACTTCGGCAAGATGAGCGCACCCTGGTTCTCGCTGGCGAGCTGGCTCAACTTCTACGGCCAGTGCACTCCGTACAACGTGTGCAAGGACCAGATCGAGAACCAGCTCTTCACCCACACGTACTCGTACGACAACGGCGCCATCCAGGTCCGCACCGCCCTCGACCGGGCCACCGTGGACCAGCTGTACTACGCGAGCAAGCAGGTGAAGTCGCAGTTCTTCCGGGTGCTCGGCACCGACAAGCCGCTCGCGGGCGACACCAACACCACCCTGCACATCCACCTGTACGCCTCGCGCGCCGACTACGAGGTCTACCAGCCGTTCCTCACCGGCCTCTCCACCAGCAACGGAGGGATGTACATCGAGGAAGGCGCGACCTTCTACACCTACCAGCGCCGGGTGCCGCAGGACTCCTCGCTCACCCTCGAAGAGCTCTTCCGGCACGAGTACACGCACTACCTCAACGGCCGCTGGGCGGTGCCCGGGATGTTCGGCCAGGGCGCCTGGTACACCGGCGACCGCACCACCGCCATGGACGAGGGGACGGCCGAGTTCTTCGACGGCGGCACCCGTGACGACGGCATCGCCGTGCGCAAGTCGCTGGTCAAGGGCATCATCAACGACACGGCGGGCGGCGGCCCGCGTATGACCGTCGACCAGCTGCTGCACGCCACGTACGACGGCGACGGCTTCCGGTTCTACAACTACGCCGGCACGTTCTTCGAGTACCTGTGGGACCAGCGGCCCTCGCTGCTGCGGGAGATGTACGGGTACCTGCGCGCGGACGACCCGGCGGGCTTCGACGCCTGGCGCAACCGGATGGGCCGGGACGCGGGCCTGCAGGCCTCGTACAACGCGTTCCTGGACGCGCAGATAGCCAAGGTGGACACGCTGTACGTGCCCAACACCAAGTACACCCCCAACGCGAAGCTGAAGTACTCCGCCGTGTCGGGCGTGCGCGCCGCGTTCGCCAAGTCCACCTACAGCAAGCCGGACTGCGTCCAGAACGGCGACCCGGGCAAGCGCCGCTTCATCTGCACGGGCAAGATCACCGCGAGGCTGGCCGACGCGAACGACCCGGACCAGGTCTTCGAGGACATGTCCGAGACCGTCGACTACTTCCTCCTCGACCGGGCGGAAGAGGGGGGCAACAACCTCGCCGACATGAACTGTTCCTTCGGAACAGTCGACATCTGGTCGAACAAGAAGGGCGGCACCTCCAGTTACAGCTGTGAGGGCCCGCTGCGCAGCTGACGTCCCACCCCTGGGGCCGGGGCGACTCCGACCGCTCCGGCCCCTTGGTCCCTCTAGAAGAATGTGACATATTACTGTGGTGCCCAAGAGACACCCCCTGGACGCCGTGATCGTCGGCGCCGGAGTCGTCGGTGCGGCCTGCGCGTACTACGCGGGGCGCTCCGGACTCCGCGTCGCGGTGGTCGACCGCGGTCCCGTCGCGGGCGGCACCACGGGTGCGGGGGAAGGCAATCTGCTCGTCTCCGACAAGGAGGCGGGCCCCGAGCTCGACCTCGCGCTGCTGTCCACCCGACTCTGGCGCGACCTCGCTCACGTCCTTCCACCGGAGATCGAGTACGAGCCCAAGGGCGGTCTCGTCGTGGCGCCCGACGAGGCCGCCCTCACGGCGCTGCGCGCGTTCGCCGAGGAGCAGCGCAAGGCCGGGGTGCAGGCACGGGAGATCACCCCCGACCGGCTGTACGACCTGGAGCCCCATCTCGCCCCCGGCCTCGCCGGTGGCTTCCTCTACCCGCAGGACGCCCAGGTCCAGCCCGCCCAGGCGGCGGCGCAACTCCTGCGTGCGGCACGCCAGTTCGGCGCCGAGACCCACCTCGGGCAGGAGGTCGAGGAGGTCCTCACCGGACCGGACGGCCGCATCCGGGGCGTGCGCACCCCGCAGGGCGACCTGCTCGCCCCGGCCGTCGTCAACGCCGCCGGGACCTGGGGCGGCGAGGTCGCGGCCCTCGCGGGCACCACGCTGCCGGTGCTGCCGCGCCGCGGCTTCGTCCTGGTCACCGAGCCGCTGCCGCGCCTCGTGCGGCACAAGGTGTACGCCGCCGACTACATCGCGGACGTCGCCAGCGGCTCGGCCGCGCTGCAGTCCTCCGCGGTGGTCGAGGGCACCGCCGCGGGCCCGGTCCTGATCGGCGCGACCCGCGAGCGGGTGGGCTTCGACCGCGCCCTGTCCACCGAGGCGCTGCGCCGCCTCGCCGCCCAGGCCGCAGCCCTGTTCCCGGTCCTCGCGGGCGTCCGCGCGATCCGTACGTACCACGGCTTCCGCCCCTACCTCCCCGACCATCTGCCCGCGATCGGCCCCGACCCCCGGGTCCCGGGCCTGCTGCACGCGTGCGGTCACGAGGGCGCGGGCATCGGCCTCGCACCGGCCACCGGCCTGCTGGTCGCCTCGGCGCTGCGGGGCGAGCGAACCGCCCTTGACCTCCGGCCCTTCAGGCCCGACCGTTTCGCGACGGGGGAGTACGCGGGCGAGCACGAGCGGGAAGTCGGGTGATGGTGAAGGTGTACGGGACGGAGGGCGGCGGCTCCGGCGCGCCGCGTGCGCGGTGGTGGAACAAGTTCACCGGTGACATTGCACGGCGAGGGGCAGGCAGACGCGCCACCTCTCAAGGCGCCGCCCCTCACGGCGCCGCCTCTCACGGCGCCACTCCGAACCGCCCCACTCCGAACCGCCCCGCCCCGACAGGCGCCGCCGCCTCGCCCGCCGCCCTCGTCCGGGCGACGCCCGACCCCGCCTTCACCGTCACCTTCGACGGCCGGACGCTCACCGCCCTGCCCGGACAGAGCATCGCCGCCGCGCTCTGGGCCGCCGGGATCCTCTCCTGGCGCACCACGCGCGCGGGGGGCGAGCCGCGCGGCGCGTTCTGCGGGATCGGCTCCTGCTACGACTGCCTCGCCACCGTCAACGGCCGCCCCAACCAGCGCGCCTGCCTCGTCGCGGCCCGCCCCGGCGACGTGATCACCACCCAGGAGGGCACGGGCCATGCCGACCTCGCCGTCTGATCTCGCCGTCGTCGACCTGGCGGTCGTCGGCGCCGGGCCCGCCGGGCTCGCGGGCGCCGTGGCGGCGGCCGACCTCGGCCTGAGCGTGACGGTCCTGGACGCGGGGGAGCGGCCCGGCGGGCAGTTCTACCGGCATCCCGCGCCGGGCCTGCGCGCCGCCCGCCCGGAGGCGCTGCACCACGACTGGGAGGCGTTCGCCACGCGCGCGTCCCGGCTCGAAGCCCACCGCCGCGTCGGCCGCGTCACCCACCTCGCCGCCCACCACGTCTGGACGGTGGTACGGGACGCGGCCACGGGCGAGTGGCTGCTGCACGCGGTCGCGAGCGGCCCCGGCGGCGAGGAGACGTCGGCCATGGTCCGGGCGCGGGCGGTGCTGCTCGCGACCGGCGCGTACGAGCGCCAGCTGCCCTTCCCCGGCTGGACCCTGCCGGGTGTCGTCGGCGCGGGCGGGGCGCAGGCCATGCTCAAGTCCGGCCTGGTGCTGCCCGGCAGGCGGGTCGTGGTGGCGGGCAGCGGTCCGCTGCTGCTCGCCGTCGCCGCATCGCTCGCGGCGGCCGGCGCCGCCGTCCCGGCCGTGGTCGAGGCGTCCGCGTACACCTCGTACGCACGCGAACTGCCCGCGCTCGTCCGCAACCCCGGCAAACTGGGCGAGGGGGCGCTGTACGGCGGCGGGCTGCTGCGGCACCGGGTGCGGCTGTTGACCCGGCACGCGGTGACGGCCGCGCACGGCACCGACCGCGTCGAGGCCGTCACGGTGTCCCGGCTCGACCGCGACTGGCGGCCCGTGCCGGGCAGCGGGCGCCGGGTGCCGTGCGACGCGCTCGCGGTCGGCCACGGGCTCGTCCCCCAGCTGGAGCTGGCGACCGGCCTGGGCTGCGCCACCCGCCGTACGCCCGACGGCACTCTCGCCCTGGACCTCGACCCGGCGCAGCGCACCTCCGTGCCCGGGATCTGGGCGGCGGGGGAGACCGGCGGCATCGGGGGCGCGCAACTGGCCCTGGCCGAGGGTGAGTTGGCGGCCTCGGCGATCGCGTACGAGCTGCGGGGGACCCCGCGCCCGCGCGGGGTCGCCGCCCTGGTGCGGCGGCGTGCACGGCTGCGCGGGTTCGCCGACGCGATGGCGGCCGCGCACCGGCCCGGGGACGGCTGGACCGGGTGGCTCGACGACACGACCCTGGTGTGCCGCTGCGAGGAGGTCCCGGCGGGGCGGATCAGGGAGGCCGTGGCGGACCTCGGCGCGCAGGACGCCCGGAGCGTGAAACTGCTGACCAGGGCCGGGATGGGCTGGTGCCAGGGCAGGATGTGCGGCCAGGCCGTGGCCTGCCTCGCGGGCGGCGGACCGGCCGAGGACCGGCGGCCGCTGTCCTGCCCGGTGGAGCTCGGCCGTCTCGCCCAACTGCCGCCTTCCGCAAGCTGACCACGACCCACCGGGCCGCCCTCCGCAGACTGACGGCATCCGTCATCACCGGGCGCGGCTCTTGTGGCCGACGTACAGCATTCAGTAAAATGTCACACACCACACTAGGGAGTCACCGATGACGTCTGCCCAGACCGCCGTGTCCGCCCGCCCTTCCGCCGCCCGGCAGCCGTGGCGCGGCATCATGGTCGCCACCGCCCTGCCCCTGCGCGACGACCTGTCCGTCGACTATGACGCCTACGGCGCCCATGTGCGCTGGCTGATCGACAACGGCTGCGACGGCGTCGTGCCCAACGGCTCCCTCGGCGAGTACCAGACCCTCACCGACGAGGAGCGCGCCCGCGTCGTCCAAGTCGCCGTGGAGGCGGCGGGCGACGGGGACCGGGTGATGCCGGGCGTCGCCGCGTACGGCAGCGCCGAGAGCCGCCGCTGGGCCGAACAGGCCGCCGAGGCGGGCGCGGGCTCGGTCCTGCTGCTCCCGCCGAACGCCTACCGCGCCGACGAGGCCGCGGTGCGCGCCCACTACGCCGAGGTGGCCCGGGCCGAGCTGCCGGTCGTCGCGTACAACAACCCCATCGACACCAAGGTCGACCTGACGCCCCCGCTCCTCGCCCAGCTGCACCAGGACGGCAGCATCGTCGCCGTCAAGGAGTTCAGCGGCGATGTCCGCCGGGCGTACGAGATCGCCGAACTCGCCCCGGAACTCGACCTGTTGATCGGCGCCGACGACGTGCTCCTCGAACTCGCCCTCGCGGGCGCGGTCGGCTGGGTCGCCGGATACCCCAACGCGCTGCCCGCAGCCTCGGTCAGCCTCTACCGCGCCGCCGTCGCCGGGGACCTGGAGAGCGCCCTGCCGCTCTACAAGTCGCTGCACCCGCTGCTGCGCTGGGACTCGAAGACCGAGTTCGTGCAGGCCATCAAGTTGTCGATGGACATCGCCGGACGCCCCGGCGGCCCGGTCCGCCCGCCGCGCGCCGCGCTCGCCGGGGACCAGGAGTCCGCGGTCCGCGCGGCCACCGAGAAGGCACTCGCGGAAGGACTCTGCTGACCATGCGCACACGTCACGTCTACCACGCGGTCGACTCGCACACCGAGGGCATGCCGACCCGGGTGATCACCGGCGGAGTCGGTGTCGTCCCCGGTGCGACCATGGCCGAGAAGCGGCTCCACTTCCTCGACCACCTCGACCACCTCCGCACGCTGCTCATGTACGAGCCGCGCGGCCACGCCTCCATGAGCGGCGCGATCCTGCAGCCGCCCACCCGCCCCGACGCCGACTACGGCGTCCTGTACATCGAGGTCTCCGGGCTGCTGCCGATGTGCGGCCACGGGACGATCGGCGTGGCCACCGTGCTGGTCGAGACCGGCATGGTGACGGTGACCGAGCCGGTCACCACGGTCCGCCTCGACACCCCCGCCGGCCTGGTGAGCGTCGACGTCCGGGTGGAGGACGGCGAGGCGAAGTCCGTCACGCTCACCAACGTGCCCTCCTTCTGCCTCGGTCTCGACCGCAAGGTGGAGGTGCCCGGCCACGGCACGGTCACCTACGACATCGCGTACGGCGGGAACTTCTACGCGTTCGTCCACCTCGACGACCTCGGGCTGCCCTTCGACCGGGCGCGCAAGGACGACCTGCTCGCCGCCGGGCTCGCGATCATGGACGCCATCAACGCGACCGACCGGCCGGTGCACCCGGAGAACCCCGGGATCGGCGGCGTCAAGCACGTCTACCTCACCGCGCCCGGCTCGGACGCGGTCCGCTCCCGGCACGCCATGGCGATCCACCCGGGCTGGTTCGACCGCTCGCCGTGCGGCACCGGCACCTCCGCCCGTATGGCGCAGTTGCACGCCCGGGGCGAACTGCCGCTCCACCGCGACTTCGTCAACGAGTCCTTCATCGGTACGGAGTTCACCGGCAGGCTGGTCGAGGAGACCACCGTCGGCGGCCTGGTGGCGGTGGTGCCGACGGTGACCGGACGCGCCTGGATCACCGGGACGGCCCAGTACTTCCTGGACCCGTCCGACCCCTTCCCGGCCGGCTTCCTGCTGTGAGCGCCCCCGTGGACGTGCCCGGCCAGGACCTCGCCCCGGTCGGCGCGGACGAGATCGCGCGCCTGCTCACGCCCGCCGCGGCCGCCGAGGCCGTGGCAAACATGCTGCGCGGCGGGTTCGAGCCCGAGTCGGACCCGCCGCGCGTCAACCTGCCGGTCGCGGCGGGGGAGTTGCTGCTGATGCCCGCCGCCTCCGGGGCATACGCGGGGGTGAAGATCGCGGGCGTCGCCCCGGCCAACCCCGCGCGCGGCCTGCCCCGGATCACCGGCAGCTATCTGCTCCTGGACGGCGCGACCCTGCTGCCGCTCGCCCTCCTCGACGGCGCGGCCCTGACGACCCTGCGCACCCCGGCCGTCTCCGCCGTCGCGCTCGCGCACCTGGCGGCCCCGGACGCGGCCCGCCTCGTCCTGTTCGGCGCGGGCCCGCAGGCGTACGGCCATCTGCGAGCGGCCCTGGCCGTACGGGAGTTGAAGGCCGTCACCGTGGTCGCCCGCAGTCCGGAGGCGGTCGAGGCGCTGGTGGCGTACGCCCGTACGCTCGGCGTGGAGGCGCGCGGCGGCACCCCGGACGATGTCCGCGACGCCGACCTCGTCATCTGCTGCACCACCGCGCGCGAGCCGCTGTTCGACGGCCGGCTGGTCGCGGACGGGGCCACCGTGGTCGCGGTCGGCTCGCACGAACCGGGCGCCCGCGAAACCGACTCGGCGCTTGTGCGGCGCTCGGCGGTGTACGTGGAGTCGCGGGCGGCGGCCCTGCGCGAGGCGGGCGATCTGCTGATCCCGCTGAACGAGGGCGCCATCGGGCCCGGTCAGGTGGCGGGCACCCTCGCCGAACTCGTCAACGGGCGGGTCGCCGTCGCACCCGACCGCCCCCGCCTCTTCAAAAGCGTGGGCATGGCCTGGGAGGATCTGGCCGTGGCGGCGGCATGGCACCGTGCACGGTGCGACCCGAGAGAGCAACGTGACATTGTACGCTGAGCCTCCGCGGATTCACGGAGGAAGTGCCATGGGCGACCTGAAACAGCGCAATCTCATCACCGCTCAGGAACGCCTGCGCGACCAGGTCGCCCACGCCTTGCGCGCCGCCCTGGTCGCCGGTGAACTCCGCCCGGGCAACATCTACTCCGCCCCGGGGCTGGCCGCGGACTTCGGCATCTCGGCCACCCCGGTCCGCGAGGCGATGCTGGACCTGGCCCGCGAAGGGCTCGTCGAACCCGTCCGGAACAAGGGTTTTCGCATCACCGAGGTGAGCGAGCGCGACCTCGACCAGTACACCGAACTGCGCGCGATGATCGAGGTGCCCACCGTCGGCAAGGTGACGCAGCTGGCCACCGTGGAGCAGCTGGAGGCACTCCGGCCGGTCGCCGAGGAGATCGTCGCCCACGCGCGCGAGCACAACCTCATCGGCTATCTCGACGCCGACCGCCGCTTCCACCTCCAGCTCCTCGGCCTCGCCGGGAACGAGCGGCTCGTCGAGACCGTCGGCGACCTGCGCAAGCGCTCCCGTCTCTACGGACTGACGAGGCTGGATGAGCGCGGCCAACTCATCTCCTCGGCCGAGGAGCACATCGAACTCCTCGACCTGATGGTGGCGGGCGACGAACTCGCCGCCCAGGAGTGCATGGCCCGCCACCTCGGCCACGTCCGCTCGCTCTGGGCGCAGGCCCGCGACGAGCCGGTGGAGCCGCGCCCCAAGCGCACGCTGGGCAACCGCTGACCTGCGCACGGTGACGACTGCGGGGCGGCGGCGGGGCGTTGGGGCGGCCGGGACTTGATCGACTGGTGAGGCCCAGGGGCCGGGCTTAGTGTCGAGAGGTGGACGAGCCGTCCACCGCCCCTCGTGCGAGGGCAAGGTCCGCCATGACGAGTTCGCAGCCGACACCCACGACCGCCGCCGCCGCCCCCGACAGGAGGGGCGGCGGCAAGGGGATCGCGCTCCTGGTCATCGCCTCGTGCCAGTTGATGGTGGTGCTCGACATCACCATCGTGAACATCGCCCTTCCGCACATCCAGAGCGCCCTGGACTTCTCCACGACCAGCCTGGCCTGGGTGGTCAGCGCCTATACGCTCACCTTCGGCGGGCTGCTGCTGCTCGGCGGCCGCACCGGTGACATCCTCGGCCGGCGCCGGGTCTTCGTCTTCGGCGTCCTGCTCTTCGCGGTCGCCTCCCTCCTCGGCGGACTGTCCCAGAGCTCCGGCCAGTTGCTGGCCGCCCGCGCCTTCCAGGGCGTCGGCGGTGCCATCGCCTCGCCGACCGCGCTGGCCCTGATCACCACCACGTTCACCGAAGGCCCCGAGCGCAACCGGGCGTTCGGCGTCTTCGCGGCGGTCTCCGCGGGCGGCGGCGCGATCGGACTGCTCGCGGGCGGCATCCTCGTCGAATGGCTCGACTGGCGCTGGGTGTTCTTCGTCAACGTGCCGATCGCGGTGCTGATCGCGCTGGCGACGCCCCGGTACATCCAGGAGTCCGAGCGCCATCCGGGCCACTTCGACTTCACCGGCGCGCTCACGTCGACCCTCGGTATGACCGCGCTGGTCTACGGCTTCATCCGGGCTGCCCAGGAGGGCTGGCGCGACCCGTACACCCTGGGGTCCTTCGCCGCCGCCGTCCTGCTGCTCCTCGCGTTCTTCCTGGTGGAGCGGCGTTCGGAGCGGCCCATCACCCCGCTGCACATGTTCGCCGACCGCAACCGCGCGGGCACCTACGGCATCATGCTGAGCCTCGCCGCCGCTATCTTCGGCATGTTCTTCTTCCTCACGCTGTTCGTGCAGAACGTGCTGGGATTCAGCCCGCTGAAGGCCGGGCTCGCCTTCCTGCCGGTCAGCGCCGTCATCGCGGTGGGCGCGGGGATCGCCTCACAGCTGCTGCCGAGGTACGGCCCCAAGCCCTTCATGGTGACGGGCTCGGTCCTGGCCGCCGGGGGACTGTCCTGGCTGACGCTCACCGACATCCACTCCACGTACGCGGGCAGCATCCTGGGCCCGATGCTCGTCTTCGGCCTCGGCATGGGCCTGAACTTCGTCTCGCTGACGCTGATGGCCGTCTCCGGTGTGCCCGTGCACGAGACGGGCGCCGCCTCCGGCATGCTCAACGCCACCCAGCAGGTGGGCGGCTCGCTGGGTCTGTCCATCCTGGTCACGGTCTTCGGCACGGCCAGCCGCAACGAGGCGGCCGACCAGGTGCCGAAGTTCCTGCACCAGGCGAGCCCCGCCGAGCGCCTGATGTTCCAGCGCACCGGCAAGCTCCCGCGCCCCTGGAGCGACCAGGTGCTCGCCTCCGGGGTCTCCACGGCCTTCATCGTGGCCGCGATCTTCGCGATCGTGGCGGCGGTGATCGCCCTGCTGGCCATCCAGGTCCGCCCCGAGGACCTGGAACGCCTCCAGGGCGGAACGACCCCCGGTCCCTGAGGCCGCCCGGCGGGGACGATCTCAGGGACCGGGGACCAGCGAGTGAGTTGTCGCTAGATGTCCCGGAAGATCTCGATCTGCGCGCCCACCGAGTTGAGGCGCTCCGCCAGCTCCTCGTAGCCGCGGTTGATCACGTACACGTTGCGCAGTACGGACGTGCCCTCGGCCGCCATCATCGCGAGCAGGACCACCACCGCCGGGCGCAGCGCGGGCGGGCACATCATCTCCGCAGCGCGCCAGCGGGTCGGGCCCTCGACGAGCACCCGGTGCGGGTCGAGGAGCTGGAGGCGGCCGCCGAGGCGGTTGAGGTCCGTGAGGTAGATCGCACGGTTGTCGTAGACCCAGTCGTGGATGAGGGTCTTGCCCTGGGCGACGGCCGCGATCGCCGCGAAGAACGGCACGTTGTCGATGTTGAGGCCGGGGAACGGCATCGGGTGGATCTTGTCGATCGGCGCCTCCAGCTTGGAGGGGCGGACCGTGAGGTCGATCAGCCGGGTGTGGCCGTTGTCGGCGGCGTACTCCGCCGAGCGGTCGTGGTCCAGGCCCATCTCCTCCAGGACCGCGAGCTCGATCTCCAGGAACTCGATCGGCACCCGACGGATCGTCAGCTCCGACTCGGTGACCACGGCGGCGGCGAGCAGGCTCATCGCCTCGACCGGGTCCTCGGACGGCGAGTAGTCGACATCGACGTCGATGTTCGGCACGCCGTGCACGGTCAGGGTGGTGGTGCCGACGCCGTCGACCCGTACACCCAGCGCCTCCAGGAAGAAGCAGAGGTCCTGGACCATGTAGTTGGAGGAGGCGTTGCGGATGACCGTGACGCCGTCGTGGCGGGCCGCGGCCAGCAGCGCGTTCTCGGTCACCGTGTCGCCGCGCTCGGTCAGGACGATCGGGCGGTCCGGGGCGGTCCGCGTCACCTCGGCGTGGTAGATGCCCTCGGTGGCCGTGATCTCCAGGCCGAAGCGGCGCAGGGCGATCATGTGCGGCTCGATGGTGCGCGTACCGAGGTCGCAGCCGCCCGCGTACGGCAGCCGGAAGCGGTCCATGCGGTGCAGCAGCGGGCCGAGGAACATGATGATGGACCGGGTCCGGCGGGCGGCCTCGGCGTCCATGCCGTCCAGGTCGAGCTCGGCCGGGGGCACGATCTCCAGGTCGACGCCGTCGTTGATCCAGCGGGTGCGCACCCCGATGGAGTTGAGGACCTCCAGGAGCCGGAAGACCTCTTCGATACGGGCCACCCGGCGCAGCACCGTACGGCCCTTGTTGAGGAGCGAGCCGCAGAGCAGCGCCACGCAGGCGTTCTTGCTCGTCTTGACGTCGATGGAGCCGGAGAGCCGGCGCCGGCCGACCACCCGCAGATGCATGGGCCCGGCGTAGCCGAGCGAGACGATCTCGCTGTCGAGGGCTTCACCGATGCGGGCGATCATCTCAAGGCTGATGTTCTGGTTCCCGCGCTCGATACGGTTCACGGCGCTCTGGCTCGTGCCCAGAGCCTCGGCCAACTGCGTCTGTGTCCAGCCCCGGTGCTGACGGGCGTCACGGATGAGCTTGCCGATGCGTACGAGGTAGTCGTCTGACATGGCGGCAGGTTATCTCACATATGAGATGAGATTCCTGTTGGGGTGCGCCGTCAGGGTGAGGGCTGTGTGAAGCAACGTCAGTTCTGATGGTGGGGCGGTGGGGGTGCCGGGGCAACCGGAGTGCATCCGTCCGAGGGTCTCCGGGGCGCCCCGCGCGCGCGTGCGGGGCGTGCCCGCACATGACCAGCGGCCGCCCATGTACTAGAGTTATCTCGACATCGAGATATCTGCCGAGGCGCACCGCGGCCGCACGTCACCACCACTGTGGCGGTAAGGGTGACCTAACTTAGCCTTACCTTAGCGGATTGGCTATCCAGCGTGGCGGCAGGATGCGGTGGAACGCGCACATATATGAAGGAGACTGTCGTGTCGGCGAACAGCTTCGACGCCCGCAGCACGCTGCAGGTGGGCGACGAGTCGTACGAGATCTTCAAGCTGGACAAGGTCGAGGGCTCCGCGCGCCTCCCCTACAGCCTGAAGGTCCTGCTGGAGAACCTGCTCCGTACCGAGGACGGCGCGAACATCACCGCCGACCACATCCGGGCGCTCGGCGGCTGGGACTCCCAGGCGCAGCCCAGCCAGGAGATCCAGTTCACGCCGGCCCGCGTGATCATGCAGGACTTCACCGGCGTGCCCTGTGTCGTCGACCTCGCCACCATGCGTGAGGCCGTCAAGGAGCTCGGCGGCGACCCGGCGAAGATCAACCCGCTGGCCCCGGCCGAGCTGGTCATCGACCACTCCGTGATCGCGGACAAGTTCGGCACGAAGGACTCCTTCGCGCAGAACGTCGAGCTGGAGTACGGCCGCAACAAGGAGCGCTACCAGTTCCTGCGCTGGGGCCAGACCGCGTTCGACGAGTTCAAGGTCGTCCCGCCGGGCACCGGCATCGTCCACCAGGTCAACATCGAGCACCTGGCCCGCACGGTCATGGTCCGTGGCGGTCAGGCGTACCCCGACACCCTGGTCGGCACCGACTCGCACACCACCATGGTCAACGGCCTCGGTGTGCTGGGCTGGGGCGTCGGCGGCATCGAGGCCGAGGCCGCGATGCTCGGCCAGCCGGTCTCGATGCTCATCCCGCGCGTCGTCGGCTTCAAGCTGACCGGTGAGCTGAACCCGGGCACCACCGCCACCGACCTGGTCCTCACGATCACCGAGATGCTGCGCAAGCACGGCGTCGTCGGCAAGTTCGTCGAGTTCTACGGCGAGGGCGTCGCCGCCACCTCGCTGGCCAACCGCGCCACCATCGGCAACATGTCGCCGGAGTTCGGCTCCACCGCCGCGATCTTCCCGATCGACGACGAGACCCTGAAGTACCTGCGCCTGACCGGCCGCGACGCCCAGCAGGTCGCGCTCGTCGAGGCGTACGCCAAGGAGCAGGGCCTCTGGCTCGACCCGGCCGCCGAGCCCGACTTCTCCGAGAAGCTGGAGCTCGACCTCTCCACGGTCGTCCCCTCCATCGCCGGCCCGAAGCGCCCGCAGGACCGCATCGTCCTCGCCAACGCCTCCCAGCAGTTCGCCCTGGACGTGCGCAACTACGTCGAGGACGACGACGAGGCCGGCAAGGAGTCCTTCCCGGCCTCCGACGCCCCGGCCTCCGCCAACGGCGTCCCGACCCGCCCGACGCTGGTCACCGCCGCCGACGGCTCGACGTACGAGATCGACCACGGCGCCGTCACCGTCGCCGCGATCACCTCCTGCACCAACACCTCGAACCCGTACGTGATGGTGGCCGCGGCCCTCGTCGCGAAGAAGGCGGTCGAGAAGGGCCTGTCCCGCAAGCCGTGGGTCAAGACCACGCTCGCCCCGGGCTCGAAGGTCGTCACGGACTACTTCGACAAGGCCGGTCTGACCCCGTACCTGGACAAGATGGGCTTCAACCTCGTCGGGTACGGCTGCACCACCTGCATCGGCAACTCCGGTCCGCTGGACGAGGAGATCTCGAAGGCGATCAACGAGCACGACCTCGCGGTCACCTCGGTGCTCTCCGGCAACCGCAACTTCGAGGGCCGGATCAACCCCGACGTCAAGATGAACTACCTGGCGTCCCCGCCGCTGGTCGTCGCGTACGCCATCGCGGGCTCGATGAAGGTCGACATCACCACCGAGGCCATCGGCACGGACACCGACGGCAACCCGGTCTTCCTCAAGGACATCTGGCCGACCGAGGCCGAGGTCAACGACGTCGTGGCCAACGCCATCGGCGAGGACATGTTCAACAAGTCCTACCAGGACGTCTTCGCGGGTGACGCGCAGTGGCAGGCGCTGCCGATCCCGACGGGCAACACCTTCGAGTGGGACCCGCAGTCCACCTACGTCCGCAAGCCCCCTTACTTCGAGGGCATGCAGATGGAGACGACCCCGGTCACCGACATCTCCGGCGCGCGCGTCCTTGCCAAGCTGGGCGACTCGGTCACCACCGACCACATCTCCCCGGCCGGTGCGATCAAGGCCGACACCCCGGCCGGCAAGTACCTCACGGAGCACGGCGTCAACCGCCGTGACTTCAACTCCTACGGCTCGCGCCGAGGCAACCACGAGGTCATGATCCGCGGCACGTTCGCCAACATCCGCCTGCGCAACCAGATCGCGGAGGGCACGGAGGGCGGCTTCACCCGCGACTTCACGGTCGAGGGCGCCCCGGTCTCCTTCATCTACGACGCCTCCCAGAACTACCAGGCCGCCGGCATCCCGCTGGTCATCCTGGCGGGCAAGGAGTACGGCTCGGGCTCGTCCCGCGACTGGGCCGCCAAGGGCACGGCGCTGCTCGGCGTCAAGGCCGTCGTCGCCGAGTCGTACGAGCGCATCCACCGCTCGAACCTCATCGGCATGGGCGTCCTCCCGCTCCAGTTCCCGGAGGGCGCCACGGCCTCCTCCCTCGGTCTGACGGGCGAGGAGACCTTCTCCATCACGGGCGTCACCGAGCTGAACGACGGCACGACCCCGCGCACGGTGAAGGTCACCACGGACACGGGCGTGGAGTTCGACGCGGTGGTCCGCATCGACACCCCCGGCGAGGCGGACTACTACCGCAACGGCGGGATCATGCAGTACGTGCTGCGGAACCTGATCCGTAACTAGGGATCGGGCTTCGGCTGACAGCCGGAAGGGGCCGCACTCCGCAGACGGGGGGCGGCCCCTTCCGGTTCCTCCGGCAGGTCTAGTCGTCGTCCTCGGGCACGACCGTGACGGTCACGCCGAATTCTTCCCGCAGGTTGACCACGAATTCGAGGCGCCCCCGGTCCGGAATGATCAGGTGCCACCAGTCGCTGCCGGTCGGGTCCTTGACCGGGAGGGGCAGGGTGGCGATCCGGCGGAAGTCGTCGTCAACGACGGACACCTTTTCGTGGAACAGGTCGTACCCATCGAGCCGACGGAGTTCCCGGTCGTTCAGTGCGATCTCCAGGGCGTCCCTGACCTGCAAGTCGTAGAAGTACTCGTACAGGGAATCGTCGTAGCCGCTCTCGCACATCGCGACGAACCTTCGCCACAAACCCAGATCCACTGCGGCTTGATGGACCCTGGTCCTCTCGTATTCGAGCTGGATCTCTACGTACCTGTCCAAGAACTGTCGGCTGAGGCTCAGTGCAATCTCACTTCCTAGGCTGCCGGGTGGGTGCCTTGATGATCTCAATGGCCCCCACCCGCCAGGTCTGATACTAGACGACCGTGAGGTAAGTCGCCCAGGCTACGGGATGAGCTTTCCTGGAGTCGTCTTCATCTGCTCTCGCCAGTATGCAGGCCCATAATCGGGACGAAAGAACGTTGAAATCGTTCCACTGTTGTTCCTGATGCCGAAGTATCCCGTTTTTGGGTCGAATCGGAAGAGGCTACCGCCGTCCGTGACGTAATCACCGGACCTTGGTGGTCCGGAGAGGAATTTGCTCGCCGCCTTTTTGTAGTCATTGAACCCGGTGTTCCCGTTGAACTCATCCATATCCGGCCTGGGTGGGCGTTCCCCCGGCTTGGGGAACTTGAATTTTCCATTTCTGTTGAGGTCGACACCAAAAGCGTGCTTCAACCAGTGGTTGAGCGCGGACCGTGCCGAGTTGAATTCTGGCCCACACTCCGCATTATGGACGAGAATGGGCGTCTTTCCTGCCAACACGTAATACGTGTGGAGGCCGTCCACGGTGAAGTTGTATGTGCGTGCATGCCTGATGTAGCTCCGATTCGACTGGACGCGGACAGTGCTCCGGTCAGGGCTTAGCAGAAACGTGCCAGGCGTAAGCGCGCTTGCTTTCAGCCAGCGGTGAGCCGTTGAGCTCCAGAAAGGGTGCTCGTACGTGGCGGAGAGCTTCTGTAGCCCCCCAGGTGTCGCCAGCGTGAGTTCGTTGAATCTCTTGTCGGATTCACTGATGATCAATCGGGTGACTCTGCGCTGGGTCGTTGTACCTGTGAGGGGTGCGGTGGCGAGGACTTCATCTCCTTCACGGATATCCTCGATGCTCTTCGTGGAACGGTCTGCCATCAGCACCTTGGTGCTGGCCAGGAAGCAATTGGTGCAGTTCGGGCCGACCTCGTCGTGCGACTGGCCTTCGGCGTCGTCGACTGTGCGCAAAAGCTTGGCAACGAACATCAGTTTGTTCTTGAACGCGAGTTGTTGTGCCAAGTCCCCGCAGGCCCAAAGATCGTAGTCCGCGCAGCTCACCATCGAGCTCATGTGCAACGCGTAGTTCGCGTATCCATACAGCTTGTTCATGGCAGCCTCGAAGGCCGGTGCCATGGAAAGGATCTCGCAGGCTATTTCGTTGTGCTGGCACCAGCGGCCGGGGTTGTCGCGTGCTTCCTGGCAGCCGACGAATCCGCACCGGTACTGCTCCCGGGCGTCAGCTCCCGGATCCTGCGCGGCCTTCCTCCGCGCTTCCTCTTCGGCCCGCATTTTGGTCACGGCCGTGTTGAAGGCGTCTTTGGCCGCCTTGGCCGCAGCGTCGGCGTCCTTGCCCGCAGCGGTCGCAGAGGCCCGGGCGTCATCGGCAGCGGCCCACGCCGTCGAAGCGGAGAAGTGTGCCGATGCCGCCGACAACTGTGCCTGGTCGGCCGAAGCAGCCGCCTCGTTGGCGGCGTCTTGGGCGTTGTTGGCGGCATTGCGGGCAGTCTTCGCGGAGGCTGCTGCCTGGGTCGCCGAGGCTTCCGCCGCCAGGGCGGACTTGGCGGCGCGGTCAGCGTAGTCATCGGCCTCGCGTTTCTTTGCCGCGGCCTCCTTGGCTGCCTTGTCTGCTTCAGTGGATGCCTTGCGTGCGAAGAACGCGGCATAGCGCGCTTCGGCGGC
Organism: Streptomyces sp. NPDC059994; assembly: GCF_042737755.1. NCBI lineage: Bacteria > Bacillati > Actinomycetota > Actinomycetes > Kitasatosporales > Streptomycetaceae > Streptomyces > Streptomyces sp. NPDC059994. The sequence goes on along the minus strand of NZ_JBHWUR010000041.1, from coordinate 17,542 downwards.
GTTCTGCTGAGCCGTGGCGGCCACCTTGGACGCTTCGGCGATGAGCTGCTGGACCTGCGAGACGTGGGTCGCGGCGAGAAGGTCCTGCTGCTGGGCCTTGTACTGCCCGACCTGGACGAAAGCGTGCAGTTGTCGAGCCGGTCCCTCCAAGGCGATCCGGGCCTCCGCCTTGACCTGAGGGCCTCCGCTGTCGAACAGCTGGGCAGTGCGGACGCGTTCGTCCTCGGTCTGGGCCGTGTACTGGGCGGTGCTGATGAACTCGCGGTATTTATCGAGACTCGCCGAGTCGAGTGCGGCTCGCCCTGCCTCGGCCACTCCGCGGCCGCCCTTGTCGATGATCTGGGCGATGTGGACACGTAGGTCCGGGGCGGATACCTCGTACTGACCATTCGCCAGGAACGCGGTGATCTGTGCAGCGTCTCCCTTGAGGGCTGCCTCCGCGGCGGTGCGTACCGAGCTGAGGGGGCTTTCCACGGCCAGCTCTTCGACACGGTCGCGGTCGTCTTGCCGGGTGGCTTCCAGCCGGCCGGTGCGCACGTAGTCGGCGACTGCCTGGCTCGTGCCGGCGAGCGCCGACTCAGCGGCGGCCTGGCTCCATGGCGGACCTGTCTTCAGTGTCAGCAGGGCGAGCTTGCGGCCCTTGGCGTCGACCGAGGCGGGGTCTGACCCGGGCTGGGACACCTCGGCGGCCAGACGGTCGGCCTCGGCTTGGAGGTCCCTGCTCTGCTGGGCTGCCTTGGCCTTGTTCTTCTGATCGAACTCGTCCTTGGCCGTCAGGTCCTGGGCACGCGCGATGCTCTCGTTCGTACGGGTGGTGAGGGCTTCTGCTTCGACCTGGCGAGCCAGGTCATGGGTGGCCTGAGCCTTGGCGGCAGCGTTGCTCGCTGCGTCTGCAGCTTCCGTGGCGGCTTTGGCGCGGGCTTCGGACTGGGTCGCGGCGGTATCGGCCTCACCGGCATGAGTGGCCGCGTTGTCGGCAGCCTCAGCCGCTTTCTCCGCGTGGCCGGCGGCGGAATTGGCCGCATCCCGCGATTCGCCTGCAGCGGTTGCCGCCTTCCGCGCCAGTGACTCGGCTGCGAGAGCCGCGCGGTTCGCTTCCCTGGCATGCCTGCGAGCTGCGGCTGCGGCCTCGCGGGCCTCGGCGGCGCGGCCGTCTGCCTGGTCGACGTAGCTGCTGGCCTCTTCAGCGGCCGTGGCGGCATCGTTGGCGTTGCCACCGGCACTCAGGGCTGCGACTGCGGCGTCTCCCGCCGCGGTGGCAGCGACGCTGGCTTGGTTGGCTGCGTCCGCTGCCAGATGAGCACCCTTGGCGGCGGTCCGCGCCCCCTCGGCTGCCTGCCGTGCTGCCGATGCCTTGCCCTTGTCCAAGGCGGCGGCAGCGGCCGCGCTCTGAGCTCTGGACGCTGCCTGGGCGGCGCCTGCGGCGGCAGCTGCGGCTTGGGAAGCAGCGTTGGCCGCTGTGCGAGCCGAGTTGTTGGCGGCGCGGGCCGCGTCGATCGCCTGCTGCGCAGCGGTCGCGGCCTGATTGGCGGCCGTGGCCGCCTCCTTGGCCTTCGCAGCTGCTGTGTCGGCGTCGTTCTTGGCGAGTGCCGTCTCGGCCGCTGCCTTCTCGGCGTCCTTCTTGGCCTGCTTCGAAGCGGTGACAGCACGTGCCGACGCGTCCTTGGCGGCCTCGGTCTCCGCTGCGGCCTGACGGCCTGCCTCGCGGGCCTGGGCCGCGAGTTGCGCCACCGTGGCGTACTCCTGGTCCCGTGACCGCGCCACGTACTGGCCGGCCTGGAGGAACTCCCTGATGTCTTCCGGCGTTCCGTTCAGCGCGATGCGGCCCGCGGCCACCACATTGGGGCCGCCGGTGCTGAGGATCTGGGCCAGCTCGACCCGGTCATCCTGATCGCGCTGGGAGTACTGACCTTGTTCCAGGAAGGCGTTGACGTCCTCCGGCGTGCCATTGAGTGCTTTGCGACCGGCCTCTTGGACCCCGCGGCTCCCCGAGTTGATGGCCTGGGCCACCCGGACTCGCTGGTCCTGCTCAAGGGGTGCCTTCCAGCCATCCTTCAGGAAGGCCTTGAGCTCCTCGGGAGTGCCCCCGAGGGCCTTGAGAGCTGCTTCCTGAACCCCCCGTCCGCCGACGTTGATGAGTTGGCCTGCTGCGACGCGGTTGTCAGCGAACTCTTCTTTGTCCTTGACTTGTTCAAGGAAGTGATTGACCTCGGAGTCACTACCGAGCAGTGCGGCTTCCGCCGCGGCCTTCATTCCGGTCCCGCCGGTCTTCCACAGCTCCAGGACCTGTCCTCGAGCTGTGGGAGTGATGGCCCCGGGGACTGTCTCAGCTGCTACCGATTCCGCCGCTTTGGCTGATTCGGATCCCAGGACGCCCGCCATCAAAAGTGTGGACAACAGGCATAGGCCCAGCGCGCGTAGCACGCTCGGTTCCCCTCGCGTCGCGTCCTTCCAGCCCGCTCTTCGTTTCAAAGTGACACTCACCTCGGTTTCTGGCATGGCCAGCTGCCGAATTTCGGCTTCGAGAGCTTAGCTGTCGTCTTCGCATCGCCTTCGCCGAGCCTTACTCCTTGGCGGAATGGAGGGCAAGGTTGGCTTGAATGCCTGGGGAGACTGCATCGTGCCGGACGGAGTGGAATCCTCCGGTAATTGCCGTGAGTGCGACCTTGTGAAGTGCCTGTGAATCACGTCACGTTGACGCCCTGTGCTGGGCGCCGGATATTGGGGCTCGGGGATTAACGTGAATAGTTGTGCGTGGGGGACGCGGCTTGAAGTCACCCATGCCCGGAAGGATGTCGGTGACTTCTCTTATTCGTAAGGTAATTATGGCCGGAAGTGCCATTGCGCTGGGGTCGGTTATTGGTATTCCTGCCCTGGCCTCGGCCGACTCCTCAACCGCGCCTGCTGTGACAGTCAGCACAAGCGATCTTCCCCCTACGGGGGTTGAGGACTTCATGTACCCCGGCGCGGCCGGGATCGAGGCGGACAGGAAGATCACGCTGATCAAGGGGGATGGCCACATCGTGCTCGCTGATTCCTGTGACGGTTCACCGCAGCAGATCAAGGTGTGGACGCGGAACAATGACAGCAAGGATGTCTGCTTCCATGTCATCGGCAAGAGCGGCTACCTGGCCATGAAGATCCCCGAGGTCTGGGCTGTGGAGACGAAGGATCATCCCGTCACCGCCGACCTGACGGCCGATGGTGGCAAGACGCATCAGACCGTCGATGTGGAGCCCGGTCACTTCAAGACTGTTGGTGAGGGGACGGGTTCTCGACCGACAGCCCTTCTTGAGCTCCGGGCGACTGGCTGAAATGGCGGAATCCTGCGCCCGGTCGCCGGGCACAGGAAGGCTGAGTTCGTCCGGAGCCTACGGATAGTTGTAGGCCGCAGGGTTGAGCGTTTCGACGAGAAAGACGAAGATGACTGACAGACGTTCGCGCTGGGCTGGGGTCACCGGCTTGTGTGCTGCCGTTGTTGTTGCCGGAACAATTATGAGCCCGCATGCTGAGGCAGTGGTTGGGAGTCCCGTCGATGGCGGTGCGTACTCCTTCGCTGTCAAGATTCACATCGGTGACGGTCAGCGCACGTGCTCCGGCGCTTTGGTGGATCCGCAGTGGGTGCTCACTGCGGCGAGTTGCTTTGCGGACAATCCGCAGCAAGGGTTCGATATCCCTGCCGGCGCACCGAAGATGAAAGCCAGGGTGACCCAGGAGGGCGGCAGTCCCCGGCCGATCCTCAACGTCGAGGGAACGGTTGCCGAGCTGGTTCCCGCCAAGGGACGTGACCTGGTGATGGCCAGGATGTACACGGGAATCATCAACGGGGGTGGCAAGTACACCGGGTTTGAGCCGGCGCTCCGCCACGGCGAGGGCGCCGCCCCCATCCGGCTCGCTACCGCAGCCCCGGTGGACGGCGAGTCGCTGCGAGTGATCGGCTTCGGCCGGACGAAGGACGAGTGGGTGCCCGAGAGCGCTCACGCCGGTTCCTTCACGGTGGGCTCCACCGACGGCACGACCTTCACCATGGACAAGGAGAGCGGAACCGAGGCCAGTCTCTGCAAGGGTGACGCCGGTGCACCGGCCTTCCGTGAGAAGGACGGCAAGGTCGAGTTGGTGGGGATCAACAGCCGCTCTTGGCAGGGTGGTTGCCTCGGTGAGAGCGAGACCCGCACCGGGGCCCTTGAGACCCGGGTCGACGACATGAACGATTGGGTCCAGAAGACCCGCCAGCGCCCCAAGCTTCCGACCCTCAGCACTTTGACGACGACTGGGGACTTCAACCGTGACGGCCGTACGGACGCAGCGGTGGTGTTCGACGACGGTTCGCTCAACGTGTTCTATGCCAACGCGAACGGCAACCTGGAGTACGGGCGCCCGCTGTGGCGGTGGGACTTCAGTTGGGGGTCGATCAAGCGCATTGTCGCTGGCGACTACAACGGCGATGGCCTGTCCGACATCGCGGCTGTCGCCGGTGACGGGGCATTGAAGCTCTACCTTGGCAGGCCGGATGGCGGTCTTTCCGACGGGAAGCAGATGTGGCCGGACACCTCGTGGAAGGGCGTGCTCCACGTTGCCCGCTACAAGGCGAACGGCTCGACTCGTGATGGACTGATCGGTGTGTCGGGCGACGGCTCGCTGTACTCGTACACCACGAACTCCGATGGTGTTCTCAGCGGGCAGAGGCGTCAGATGTGGCGTGACAGCACGTGGAAGCCGACGAAGCAGATCGCCACGGGCGACTTCAACGGCGACGGACGCGACGACGTCGCCGCCATCGCCAGCGACGGCGGACTGCGGGGATACCATGGCAACGCTCAGGGACTGTTCGACGACGGTGTTTCCCTGTGGCCCGACACGTCGTGGGGCAGTACGAACGCCCTCCTGGGCGGAGACGTCGATGGGGATGGGAAGTCCGACCTGGTGGCACTGTGGACCGGGTCGCAGGCGCTGAAGCTCTACAAGGGGACCGGCAAGTCCGCCTTCGTGGACGGGGTCTCGTTGTGGCGGCAGGCCTCTTGACCTCTTCGCTCCTCTGAGGCGAAACGAGTGGGCCGCACTCCATCAAGAGTGCGGCCCATTCGTATACCCCGGACTCAGAGAGGTCCGAAAAGGTCAGAACAGCAGGCGGTACGTGTTCCAGCCGCCGTTGCCGATCTTCACGCGGGACTCGAACGGGTCCCGGGCGTTGCCGTTGCCGGAGTACCGCCACAGGCTGCCGTCGTTGCCGCGGGCGATGAGGTCGGTCTTGCCGTCGTAGTCGACGTCGCCGGTGGAGACGAGGGTGTTGTAGGTGTTCCACCCACCACCGATCTTGGTGCGGCCCTCGAACGGGGCCTTGTAGTTGCCCGTTCCCTTGTAGAGCCACAGGTTGCCGGAGCCGTCGCGGGCGACGATGTCGGCCTTGCCGTCGCCGGTCAGGTCGCCGTTGCCGGCGATCTGGTTGTACTGGCCCCAGCCGCCGCCGACCTTGTAGCGGGACGTCAGCGAGCCGTTGCCGTAGTTGAGGTAGATGTACAGGTTGCCGCTGCCGTCGCGGGCGAGGAGGTCGCCTGCGGCCGCACCGCCGAGGTTGCCCACCGACCAGATGTGGTTGTAGGTGTTCCAACCGCCGCCCACGAGCTGGGGCGACTGGCCCCAGTTCAGGTAGCCCAGGTTGCCGTCGGCGCCCCGGAACCAGATGCCGGTCGAGCCGCCGCCGTTGCCGTCGTTGTCGACCTGGACGACGTCCCGGTCGGTCGTGAAGCCCTGCCCGAGTCGCTTACGGTCACCGAGGCCGCCTTTGCCGTCCAGGCCGTAGCCGTACTGGACGCCGTCGGGCGCGATGCCGTACAGGCCGAACTGCGAAGGAGCCGCGGAGGCCGCGCCGGAGCGCAGCGAGGCGGGAGCCTTGACCGTCGCGGCGGCGGAGCCGGCCGACTTGGCGGGGTTCTCCGCCGCGACGGCGGAAGCCCCCGTCGCGACGAGCGCCGCGGTGATCGCCGCGGCGGCGAGGCGCGAGGCTATGCGGCCGCGCGTACGGCCAGAAGTCTTGGCCACGTATTTCTCCATGGAGTTGTTGAGACATGGCGCGCCTCACGAAGTGCGGCCCGCCACAGGATCAACGAGATCGTTTCACGGCTTTCTCACATCTTCCAAACAGGTTTGTGCGGGAATCGCTACGGCCGGTTGGCGGCGTGCCCGCAGACGCCGAAGGGCCGCACCGCCGAAGCGGTACGGCCCTCCGTCACCTCAGGTCAGGGACCCGACGGTCGATCAGAAGAACAGCCGGTACGTGTTCCAGCCGCTCGTGCCGATCTTCGCACGGCCCTGGAACGGGTCCGCGGCGTTGCCGGTGCCCTTGTACAGGTACAGCGCGCCCGCAGCGTCGCGGCCGATGAGGTCGGCCTTGCCGTCGAGGTCGATGTCGCCCGCGGCGAAGATGGTGTTGTAGGTGTTCCACCCACCACCGATCTTCGTGCGGCCCTCGAAGGGCGCCTTGTAGTTGCCGGTGCCCTTGTAGAGCCACAGCGTGCCGTCGCCGCCGCGCGCCACGATGTCGGCCTTGCCGTCACCGGTCAGGTCGCCGTTGCCCGCGAGCTGGGTGTACTGACCCCAGCCGCCGCCCACGGTGTAGCGGGACGTCATCTTGCCGTCGCCGTAGCCCAGGTACAGGTACAGGTACAGCGTGCCGGACGAGTCGCGGCCCAGGAGGTCACCGGCACCGGCGCCGCCCAGGTTGCCCGGGGAGAGCAGGGCGTTGTACGTGTTCCAGCCACCCCCGACCTTCCACGGCTGGGAGCCGTCGGCCGCGGCGTAGGACAGGTTGCCGTTGTAGTCGGCCTCCCAGGCGCCGTCCGTGAGGTTGTCGGCGTTCTGGTCGACCTGGCCGACCCACTTGAGACCGTTCCAGCCCGAGTCGTACTTCTGCCGGGACTCAAGGCCGCCGTTGCCGTCCGGCGCGTAGTAGTACAGGTCGCCGGCCTTGTCGACGGCGTTGAGGCCGAACACCGGAGCGTCGCCCACATTGGACGCCTGCGCCTTGGCCAGCGCGCCCTTGGCCGGCTTGGCCGCCGGAGCCTTGAACGGCTTCGCCGAGGGGTTGTCGGCGGCGAACGCGGAGGCGCCCGTGCCGACGAGGGCGGCGGTAACCGCCGCGGCAGCGAGACGGGAAGCTATCCGTCCACGCTTACGGCCAGAGATCTTGGCCACGTATGTCTCCATTGGTCGTGATTGAGACGTGGTGCGGCTCGGGTGTCGAGTCGCGTCACGAGTTCAGCGGAATCGTTTCACGACTCCTTTACCTGTCAACCCGCTTCGCGACAAAGGGGATCAAGACAACAGCTATTTCTCGCCCCTTGTTCATGTGCCGTATCCCAAAAACGCCCAAAAGGGCCGCATTGTCCCTAAGGGAATGCGGCCCTCCTGTTATCTGCCCTACAGAGCGGACGTCAGAACAGCAGCCGGTACGTGTTCCAGCCGCCGTTGCCTATCTTGACGCGCGGCTTGTACGGCGCCGCCGCGCTGCCCGTGCCCTTGTACAGCCACAGCGCGCCCGCGGCGTCGCGCCCGAGCAGGTCGGTGGTGCCGTCGAGGTCCACGTCGCCCGAGGAGACGAGGGCGTTGAAGATGTTCCAGCCGCCGCCGATCTTGACCCGGCCCTCGAACGGCGCCTTGTAGTCGCCTGTGCCCTTGTAGAGCCACAGCGTGCCGTCGCCGCCGCGCGCCACGATGTCGGCCTTGCCGTCACCCGTGAGGTCGCCGTTGCCCGCGAGCGCCGTGTACTGGCCCCAGCCGCCGCCGACCTTGTAGCGCGAGGTCAGCTTGCCGTCGCCGTACCCCAGGTACAGCCACAGCGTGCCCGAGGAGTCGCGGCCCAGGAGGTCGCCGGCGCCCGCGCCGCCCAGGTTGCCCGGGGAGAGCAGCGTGTTGTAGATGTTCCAGCCGCCGCCGACCGTGGTGTTCTCCAGCTCGACGTACGGCTCGTACGTCATCGTGCCCTTGGTGTCCCACTTCCAGATGCCGTCCGCGACGCCGTCGGCGTCGTTGTCGACCTGGGCGCCGTTCTTGAGGCCGCCCTGGCCCTCGTCGAGCTGCATCCGGTCCGAGAAGCCGCCCTCGTAGTCCGGCAGATAGGCGTAGCTGTTGCCGGAGCGGTCCACGCCGATCAGCGGGAAGACCGGGTAGGCGCCGTTGGGGTCGTCCGCCTTCGTGACGCCGTGCTTGGCGCCCTTCGCCGCGGCGTGCGCGGCGGCCTTGGCGGCGGCGGCCTTCACCGACGCCTTGGCGGACGGAGTCGGGTTGTCGGCCGCGAACGCCGAGGCGCCGGTGCCGACGAGGGCGGCGGCAGCCGCCACGGCAGCGAGACGGACGGCGGCTCTCCGCCCACGCGTACGGCCAGAAGTCTTGGCCACGTATCTCTCCATAGAGTCGATGAGCCATGACGCGGCGCCGGGCACGCCTGTGAACCGTGCGCCGGGACACGTCACGCGATCATCGAGATCCTTACACAACTCCTTTACCTGTCAACCTGTTTGAGTGCGGAACAGCGACAAAGGGCGGACGTGGGGGCAACGGAAAGGGCCGCACCCCCGTTCCCGGGAGTGCGGCCCGTTCGTATCCGCAGGTCACGCTCGGAACAGATCAGAAGAACAGGCGGTACGTGTTCCAGCCGCTCGTCCCGATGTTCTTGCGCCCGGCGAACGGCGCCGCCGCGTTGCCCGTGCCCGAGTAGCGCCACAGGGAGCCGTCGTTGCCGCGCGCGACGAGGTCGGTCGTGCCGTCCAGGTCCAGGTCACCCATCGAGAACAGGGCGTTGTACGTGTTCCAGCCGCCGCCGATCTTGGTGCGGCCCTCGAACGGGGCCTTGTAGTTGCCCGTTCCCTTGTAGAGCCACAGCGTGCCCGAGGCGTCGCGGGCGACGATGTCGGCCTTGCCGTCGCCGGTCAGGTCGCCGTTGCCCGCGATCTGGTTGTACGCGTTCCAGCCGCCGCCGACCTTGTAGCGGGTCGCCAGCTTGCCGGTGCCGTAGCCCAGGTACACGTACAGGGCGCCGGTGGTGTCACGGGCGAGCAGGTCGCCGGCCGCGGCGCCGCCCAGGTTGCCGGGGGAGACCAGCAGGTTGTACGTGTTCCAGCCGCCGCCCACGGTCCACGGCTCGGTGGCGTCGTCCGCGGCGTAGTACATCGTGCCGTTCTTGTCCCACTCCCACCAGCCGTCGGCGTACCCGTCGGCGTCGTGGTCTACCTGGGTCGTCCACTTGATGGCGTCCCAGCCCGTGTCGATCTTGGCGCGCGGGCTGAGGGCGCCGCCGCCGTCGCGGATGTAGCCGTAGAGCGTGTTGGCGCGGTCCGCGGCGAACAGGTCGAACTGGGGGGCCTCGGGGCTGGGCGCCGAGGTCATCGCGCCGGACCGGGCGAGCGACGGCGCCGACGGCGCCGGGGTGGCGGCGGTGAACGGCTTCGGCGGACTGACCGCGGCGACCGCGGTCGCACCGGTGCCGACGAGGGCGGCGGCGGCCACGGCGGCGCCGATCCGGGCGGCTATCCGGCTCCGCTTGCTGCCGGAAGTCCCAGACGTCCCAGAGGGCTCGGAAGTTCCGGAGGTCCCGGAATCCTTGGCCAGATTCTTGGCCACGTAGTTCTCCATGATCCATGAGGCTCAGATGCGACGTGGCGCGCCTCAGCAGACGAGACGCGCCACGGGTTTCACCGGAATCTTGCCATGACTCCTTTACATGTCAATCGGCTTGAGGTAAAAGCGGCCAACTCGATACGACCGCACGCCCGCTGGGGCCGTCAGCGCAGCAGCTCGATCTCCGCCAGCGTCGCCGGTCCGCCCGTCGGCACCAGCCGGTAGTGCCCGTACGAGCCGGGCCTGGCCACGCCGAACACCCGGGTCTGCTTGTCCCAGGCGAACGACTCACCGGACCGCTTGTCCAGATCGACCCACTTCGTCCCGTCCGAAGACCCTTGGAGGGCCCACCCCTTGGGGGCCTTCGCGCGGTCCGAGGACGTCAGGGTGTACTGCACCGCGCGCGTGGCCGACGCCACCGGCAGCTCGACGGAGTCGAACGTGCCCGCCGTCGCCGAGGTGTCGTCGAACAGCGGGCCACTGCCCGAGATCGCGTCGGCCGGCGGCGTGGGCACCTTGTCGTCGTGCGTGATCGACACCGGCGCCGCCTTCTCGCCCGTGCCCCAGGCCGACGGACGCGGCCCCATCGCGAAGTCCAGCGTGCCGCCCCGGGCCAGCAGGGAGTGGGGGAGCGCGGTGGAGTTCCAGGCCTTGCCGTTCACCTTGAGCGACTGGACGTAGAGGTTGCGGGAGCTGTTCTTCGGCGCCTTGACCACGAGGTCGCGGCCGTTCTCCAGGTGCACCGTCGTCTTGGTGAACTGGGGCGAGCCGATGGCGTACTCGCCGCTGCCCATGACCAGCGGATAGAACCCGAGAGCGGAGAACAGGTACCAGGCCGACTGCTCGCCGTTGTCCTCGTCGCCGTGGTAGCCCTGGCCGATCTCGCTGCCCGTGTAGAGGCGGTTCATGACCTCGCGGACCTTCTCCTGCGTCTTCCAGGGCTGCCCGGCCGCGTCGTACATGTACGTCACGTGGTGGCCGACCTGGTTGGAGTGGCCGTACATGCCCATCCGGACGTCACGCGCCTCGGTCATCTCGTGGATGACGCTGCCGTACGAACCGGCGAAGTCGGGTGAGGCCGTCTCCGGGGTCGCGAAGAACGCGTCGAGCTTCTTCGCCAGACCGGCGCGCCCGCCGTAGAGGTTGGCGAGACCGCGCGAGTCCTGCGGGGCGGTGAACGCGTAGCCCCAGCCGTTGGTCTCGGTGTAGTCGTACCCCCAGACCCGCGGGTCGTACGTGTCGCTCGGCACCCGCCGGTCGCCCTTGGCGTCGCGGCCCTGGAAGAAGCCGGGCGCACCGGCCCCGGCGCTCGCCGCCTTCGGGTCGAAGAGCTTCACGTAGTTCCGGGCGCGGCCGAGGAAGTACGCCGACTCCTCCTTGTAGCGGGACTTGCCGGTCTTCTTGTAGAGCGCCTCGCCCATCTTCGCCAGGCCGTAGTCGTTGAGGTAGCCCTCAAGCGACCAGGACAGGCCCTCGTGCGTGGAGGTCGGGGTGTAGCCGAGGAAGGGCGAGGTGTCCATGCCCTTGCGGCCGACCCCCGCGGCCGGCGGGGCGACGGTCGCGTTCTTCAGCGCGGCCTCGTAGGCGGCCTCGCCGTCGAACTTCACGCCCTTCACATACGCGTCGGCGAACGCCACGTCCGAGCTGGTCCCGGTCATCAGGTCCGCGTAGCCGGGCGAGGACCACCGCGAGATCCAGCCGCCGTCCTTGTACTGCTGGACGAACCCGTCGACCATCTCGCCGGCCCGCGCCGGGGTGAGCAGCGAGTACGCGGGCCACGTCGTCCGGTAGGTGTCCCAGAAGCCGTTGTTGACGTACACCTTGCCGTCGACGATCTTCGCGCCGGTGTGCGTCGGAGTGTCCTGGCCGGTCCCCGGGGTGAAGGGGCTGGCGTACTGGTTCTTGGAACCGGCCTTCTCGAAGCCGGAGTTCGGGTAGAGGTAGAGCCGGTACAGCGAGGAGTAGAGGGTCGTCAGCTGGTCGTGGCTCGCGCCCTCGACCTCGACCCGGCCCAGGATCCGGTCCCACGCCTGGCGCGCCCGGTCCCGTACGCGCTCGAAGGAGGTGCCCGCCGGGATCTCGGCGGCGAGGTTCGCCTTCGCCTGGTCCACGCTGATGAGTGAAGTGGCCAGCCGCAGGGTGACCGTGCGGTCCTTGCCGGGCTTCAGGCGCAGATAGCCGGTGACGTCCGCGCCGCCGCCCCCGGGCAGCTTGCCGCCCGCGGTGGCCGGCGCGTCGAAGACGCCGTACACGAAGAGCCGGGTGGCGCCCTGTGAGAGGCCGCTCTTGACGTCGGAGTAGCCGGTGAAGGAGGAGGCCGCCGGGTCCAGGGTGAGGCCGCCGTTGTTGTTGACGTTGTCGAGGAGCACGCTCGCGTCGTCACCGGGATAGGTGAACCGCATGGTCGCGGCGTGGTCGGTGGGCGCCATCTCGGCCTTGAGGCCGTTCTCGAAGGTGACGCCGTAGTAGTACGGCTTGGCGGTCTCGTTCTCGTGCCGGAACGGCACCGCGCGCGCGGTGCGCGAGGCGTCCGGGGTGCCGGCGGCCGTCGACGGCATCAGCTGGAAGGTCTGCCGGTCGCCCATCCAGGGGCTCGGCTCGTGGCTGGCGGAGAAGGCCTGGAGGGTGGGCAGGTTGTCCGCGTTGTTGCGCCGCGCGTAGTCGTACAGCCAGTCCTGCGAGCCCGCGTTGGTCACCGGGGTCCAGAAGTTGAACCCGTTGGGGACGGCCGTCGCCGGGAAGGTGTTGCCGCGCGAGAAGGAGCCGCTGGAGTTGGTTCCCCGGGTGGTGAGCGCGTAGTCGGCGAGGTGGGCCAGGGGCTTCTCCGGCTTCTTCGGGGCGAGCGCGAGGTCGTCGATCCAGCCCTGGAACTTCGCCGGGCCCTTGGGCGAGTCGTACGCCACCAGGATCCGGTCGGCAGTCTTGCCCGCGGCCACCGCCCCGATGCGCGAGGACACCTGGTTCCACTGGTTGACGTAGAGCGTCTTCGCCGCGCCCTGGCCCTGCGGGGTGAGCGCCCCGCCGTGCGAGTCGACGGCTTTGAGATCACTCAGATAGGTGCCGTCGGTGAAGGCGAGGTCGACCGACACGTTCGTGGCGGGGTAGCCGAGGTCGGTCTCCGGCATCGAAGGGAAGATCTTGTAGCCGAGCACGGTGTCCCGGCCGATGCGGGTGTCCACGTCGAAGATCTTGTTGTACGAGTAGGCCCGCCCGTCCGCCTTGTGCGTACCGGCGTAACGAAGGGCCCTCTTTCCGGTGAATCCCGCGTTGGCCTTGGCGGTGGGTGAACCGCCGGGCCCGCGGTCCGGCAGCGTCCGCATGTCCTCCGGAACCGGGGTGCTGGTGTCCCCGTTCGAGAACTGCACATCGGCCAGCTGGGTGATGTCGGCTCCGCCGTTGCGGGTGATCTCCAGACGGTAGTGCGCGTACGCCGTGGCGCCCGCGAAGTCGTACGTCCTGGTCTGGAAGCGCGAGGGGAACGTTTCACCCGAACGGGTGTCCAGCGTCGTCCAGGTGCTGCCGTCCGCCGAGCCCTTCAGCGTCCAGTCCTTGGGGTCGCGGGGCGCCGCGTCATTGGCCGAGGTCAGCGCGTAGGTGACGACCTTGACCGGGCTGTCGAGATCGAATTCCAGCCAGGCGGTCGGCTGGAAAGCGAGCCATTTGGTGCCCGGCTGGCCGTCGACGAGGTTCTCCTTCACCTCGCCCGAGCCGTCGTTCTCGGCGCTCGCCCGTACCGCCGTCACCTTGTCGGTGACACTGCCCGGTATGCCGCTGGTGAATCCGCCGTCGACGCCCGAGGCGCGTTTCTTGCCGTCCGGGCCCGTATCCACGGTATTGCGCCAGTCCGGCTGCGGCTGGCCGGTTTCGAACGAGGTGCGGAACGCCTGGCCGCCGGAGGCGGGTTGTGCCGAGGCCACCTGGGCCGACGCGGCCCACTGGGCCGTCACCACAAGCAGGAAGGAGGCCGCCGCGAGGGCGGCCGCCGGCCCTTGTCGGAGCCGGGATCTGGGCAGCATGGGGGGCCTTTCCATTGGCGGGCGCATGACACGGCCACGCCCGGCCGAGGCCCGTGCGCACCGGTCATACGATCTGGACAACGTTGTCAGAGAGAAAATGCAGGATCCAGTAGGAAGGCAAGTCGTAGGTGGTGTCAAGGGTGTTGAGGGCGAATGGCCTGGGCGTTCCGGCGCGCCGCGAGAGTGTCGCGGGGGTCCGGCCCACCGCGCTCCGCCATCAGATATCCAAGAGGTCTCAACTCGGGAAAGGATGCCGTCCAACCATGCTTTCGATCTTGCTCAGTTGACGGAAAGTGGACTATACCTGTCGGCGTCCGCTCCGCCGGGAGACCGGCGGGCTCGGGGGCCGGGGGACGTCGGGGAAGCAACGGCACGTCATCCTCCGCAAATCCGGCGTATCCGCTGCGTACCCTGCACTACCCAAGCTTCAGCACAACTGACCGCGGTGGCGGGGCCCTTCGCCTGCAGGCGATTTGGTACGGGCGACCGGTACACCGCCTGAGTCCTGGAGAAGGCGAGGACTTGAGCATGGGATCCACCTCCGCCCACGACAGCAATGAGGGCCTGGGCCGTCGCGATCTGATCAAGCGGTCCGCGGCGCTCGGTCTGATCACCGTTCCGGCGATGGGCTTCCTGTCCGCCTGCGCGAGCGGCGACAGCGGCAGCGACAAGAAGGTCGAGAAGGGCACCAAGTCCGACAAGAACCCGCTCGCGGTGAATGAGTCGGCCCCCCTCGACGTCGTCATCTTCGACGGCGGTTTCGGCACCAAGTACGCCACCGACGCGAACGCCGTCTATGAGAAGGCGTTCCCGAAGGCGAAGATCAGTTTCCACAAGACCCAGAAGATCCAGTCGGAGCTCCAGCCCAAGTTCAACGGCGGCACCCCGCCGGACCTGATCGACAACTCGGGCGCCGAGCAGATGGACATGGGCGTGCTGGTCGGAAAGAGCCAGCTCACCGATCTGACCCCGCTCCTGGACGCGCCGTCCATCGACGACCCGGGCAAGAAGGTCCGCGACACGCTGCGGCCCGGCATCGTCGAGATGGGCCAGTTCGACGGCGACCCGGTGTGGGTCTTCTACTACGCGTACACGGTCTACGGCGTCTGGTACTCGCAGACCGCGCTCGACAAGCTCGACGCGAAGTACCCGGAGACCTGGGACGAGATGCTCGCCCTGTGCGAGAAGGCCAAGAAGCAGGGCATCGCGGGCTGGACGTACCCGGGCAAGTACCCGTACTACCTGCCGTTCTCGCTCTACCCCTTCATCGCCAAGATCGGCGGCAAGGAGGTCCTCGACTCCATCGACAACCTGGAGCCGAAGGCCTGGGAGCACCCGGCGGTCAAGGCCGCGTTCGAGGCGTACTACGAGCTCTACAAGAAGGGCTACATCCTCCAGGGCACCCCGGGCATGACCCATATCCAGTCGCAGACCGCCTGGACCAAGGGGCAGGCGCTGTTCATCCCGAACGGCTCCTGGGTGGAGAACGAGGCCGCTCCCACCACGCCCAAGGACTTCAAGATGATGGTGGGCGCGCCCTCCAGCCTGGACGGCAGCGACAAGATGCCGTTCGGCACCATCTGGGCGTCCGGCGGCGAACCGTTCATCGTCCCGGCCAAGGCGAAGAACCCGACCGGCGGCATGGAGCAGCTGCGCATCATGCTCAGCGAGGCCTCCTCGAAGAACTTCACCACCCAGGTGAAGTCGCTCTCCGCCTTCAACGGCGGCACCGACGGCCTGTCCCTGTCGACGGCCCTGCAGTCCGGTGTCGACGCGCTGAAGAAGGCCGGCACCAACGTCGTCAACCCGCGGCTCCAGGACTGGTACGTAAAGCTCCAGAAGGAGCAGATCGGTGTCGCCGGTCTCGGTGAGATGATGGCCGGCCGCGCCACCCCGGCCGAAACCATCAAGAAGATCCAGGGTTACGCCGACAAGGCCGCCCAGGACCAGAACATCAAGCACTACAAGCACAAGAAGTAGCGGCAGTGGTCAAGCGTCACCAGCGGCGGCACCCGCTAGAAGATCGGGGTCGGTAACCATGCAACACGGCAAGTACCGGTTCATCGTGGGATTTCTGGTACTCCCACTGGCGTTGTACTCACTCTTCGTCATCTGGCCGTTCATCCAGTCCATCTACTACTCGTTCACGGACTGGACCGGTCTGAGCCCGGACTTCAAGATGGTCGGCTTCGACAACTACAAGCGGATGTTCGACGACGACATCTTCTGGAAGTCGTTGCAGCACAGTCTGCTGTTCGTCCTGCTGCTTCCGCTGGTGACGCTGGGTCTCGCGCTGTTCTTCGCCTTCATGCTCAATGTCGGGGGGCGGCGCCGAAAGGGCGCCGCCATTACCGGAGTGCGCGGCTCCGGCTTCTACAAAATCGCGTACTTCTTTCCGCAGGTGCTCTCGATCGCGATCGTCGCCCTGCTCTTCCAGTTCGCGTACAACCCCAACAACGGCGTGATCAACTCCGCGCTCAAGGGGGTCGGTCTCGGAAGCGTCCAGCCGAACTGGCTCGGCGACCCGGATCTGGCGCTGTACTGCGTGATGGCCGTGCTCGTCTGGTCCACGGTCGGATTCTTCGTCGTCCTGTTCTCGGCCGGGATGGCGTCGATCCCCAGGGACTTCTACGAGGCGGCGCTGCTCGACGGGGCCAGCCGCTTCACCACGTTCTTCAGGATCACGCTGCCGCTGCTCTGGGACACCGTGCAGTCCGGCTGGGTCTACATGGGCATCCTCGCCCTCGGCGCCGAGGCGTTCGCCTCCGTGCAGATCATGACGGTGGGCCCGGGCGGCCCCGACTACTCGACCACGGTCCTGCCGCTCTACGTCTATCAGTCGGCGTTCCGCGACGGTCAGGCCGGATACGCGACCACGATCGGTGTCGCGCTGCTCGTCGTCACGCTGCTGTTCGCGGCGGTCGTGATGCGACTGGGCCGGCGCGAGCGGCTGGAGTTCTCATGACCACTGACACCTCACCCGCCGACCTCGCCGAGGAGCGCCCGCCCGTGGCCAAGCAGGCGGCGCCCGCGAAGAAGGAGAAGAAGAGCGAGGGCGTCGTCCTCAACGTCTTCTCGCACGGCGTGCTCGTCCTCTGGGCGTTCATGGTCGTCATCCCGCTGCTCTGGGCGGTGATGGCGTCCTTCAAGGACGACAACTCGATCCTGTCCACTCCCTGGGCGCTCCCTGACAAGCTGCACTTCGACAACTGGTCGCGGGCCTGGACCCAGGCCCATATGAGCGACTACTTCGTCAACACCATCCTGGTGGTGGGCGGCTCACTCATCGGCACGCTGCTGCTCGGCTCGATGGCCGCGTACGTACTGGCGCGCTTCGACTTCCCCGGGAACCGGTTCATCTACTACCTGTTCATCGGCGGGATGAGCTTCCCGATCATGCTGGCCCTGGTGCCGCTGTTCTACGTGATGAACAACCTGAGCCTGCTGAACACGACCCACGGCCTGATCCTGGTCTACATCGCGTACTCGCTGCCGTTCACGGTCTTCTTCCTCACCTCGTTCTTCCGGACGCTCCCCACCTCGGTCGCCGAGGCGGCGATGATCGACGGCGCCTCCCACACCCGTACGTTCTTCCAGGTGATGCTGCCGATGGCCCGTCCGGGTCTGATCAGCGTGGGCATCTTCAACTTCCTGGGGCAGTGGAACCAGTACATGCTGCCGACGGTCCTCAACACGGACCCGGACAAGCGGGTGCTCTCCCAGGGCCTGGTCGAGCTCGCGACCAGTCAGGGGTACAAGGGCGACTGGTCCGGCCTCATGGCGGGCCTGGTGATGGCGATGCTGCCGGTGCTCGCCGCGTACATCGTCTTCCAGCGCCAGGTCGTCGCGGGACTCACCGCGGGAGCGCTCAAATAGCGGTACATCACGCTCCGTATCCACCACGGGACCGCCCC